>NZ_JAPZSO010000119.1:0-33636 GCF_027531715.1 Microcystis sp. LE19-8.1F
TGTTGGATAATATCTTTAGGCTTTTTTGAAATCAAAAAGTGCCAGATATGGGAGGGATCGGGGGGGAGAATTAGGCACTTTTTCCCTGAAACTTAGGTAATTGACCACCTGAAAATGGGTAAAACCCCACACCCCACACCCCAACCCCCACGAAAAACTTTTTGCCGCAAACCCTATTTATTCTTCCCACTTCATAATTCATAATTCCCTCTCCCCACACCCCACACCCCACTTCTCACACCCCACACTGTTCACCGACTAGGTACTGATACTATTTGGGAACGATTGTCAAACAATTGTAAAACTTCGTTATATTTAAGGAACATTTGAGAGACTAAGGAGCATCGGAGTTGTGGCTTTATACGCGGATTTGCATCGGCATTTAGGGGGATCGGTAGTACCAAGAATTCTCTGGCGCTACTTTCACCGACATGAGCGGGATTTAGCGGCCAAATTCCCAGAATACCCCGCTTTTGAGGAATTTTACACCCGCGAACGCAATAGTTTAGATGAGTATTTGGAATTACATACCCTAGTCGAAAGTGTTCAAACCGCCCAAACTTTGCCCTATTTTATCTATCGTCTGATTCGCGGTGCTTACATCTTCGAGAATCTTGCCTATTTAGAATTGCGCTATACTCCCTACTATCGCACCGACGAACATTTGAACCAAACAGAGCGAATCGAGCAAATGCGATCGATTGTCGAGATCGTCGGTCAAGCCTCGAAAATGAGCGAATATCCGCTTATTACCAGTCAAATTCTCTGTATGCACTCGCGACTTCCCTACGAAGTCAACAAAGCGATCGTTGATCTGGCCCTAGGGATGAGAGAATACGTCTGTGCGATCGATATTGCTGGGGGTGATTCCCACTACCAAACTCGACTAGAGGAATTTGCCGGTTTATACAGTTATGCCAGGGAAGAGGGTTTAAATACCACCGGCCATCTTTACGAAACAAAGGACGGTTGTTATCCCCAATTACTGCCCTATCTGCAAAGAATTGGTCACGGTATTCAAATTCCCCTACAATATCCGGAATTGCTGCCGGAAGTTGCCCGTCGTCATCAATGTTTAGAAGTCTGTCCCACCACCTATTTAAAAACTGGCACCCTCGAAAGTTTATCGCAATTAAAGATAGTCTTCGATCGCTGTTTTGAAGCGGGGGTTGATATTGCTATCTGTACCGATAATGCCGGTTTACACAATGTCCGGCTGCCCTTCGAGTACGAGAATTTACTCACCCTAGACGTGATCGATTTTCGACAATTACAAGCTTGTCAAGATGCGGCTTTTCGTCATGCTTTTGCCTGGCCCTATAGTCAAAAACCTGCCTCACTTTTAACCGGTTTGTTATCAGTGGATAATCCCAAATTACCGGTTTATCAGTAACAAAATTAACTTTAGTTCGGGTTAAGCAACTTCTTTACCGCTCCCGAACTATAGCGTTTTTCGACTCTCCTGCATCTGGTTTGGGCAATTCTACTGAATCTTGATTAAACTCAACCCAAAGAGAGTATAAGTACAGAGAGAACCGAGACCGAACATCAGGGAACGAGCGATCGGGACATTAGTGATATAAAAAAGGGAAAATAAAAGCCGGAGGATCACGAAAGCGATCGCACAGTTAGCGGCCAGGGATGAGGAGACTCCTGTAACGTAGGCCATGAGAGCGGCGGCACTATAGATCATAAAGGTTTCAAAACCATTTTGATGGGCCCAAGTTGCTCGTTTAGCGTAGTCTGGGAGTTGATCGAACATGGCCCGGGGGGCGGAGGTATCGTAACCCACCTTAGCTCTAGCGTAAGCGACCAGCAGAAAAGGTAGATAGACAGAGATAGCGGCAGCCACTATCGAATAGAGAAGAATGGCACTGACGGAGAGATTCATCGCTGAATTTAGTCAAAATAAAATAGGGTAACTAGCTTGCGTTGATCTTCCGCTTCCGCGCAGGTTTGCAAAAGGGTTTGACTGTCGTGGAAAGCAAAACAGATTAACTGTTGACAACGATTGATAATCTCGCGATTACAGAGGCTGCTGGCTTCCCCTAGGGATAGATGGTCATTTTCGGGACATTCCACCAGATGGATAACCTGCTGGAGTTGTTCTTGGGATTCCAGGGGCTGGCGATCGAGACTTTGGGGTAAGATCACGGTTAACAGATTAGGATCTGCCCGCATTGCCCCCTTAATGACGGCGGAATTGGTTCCCGTCGCCCCGGAGGTCATAATCCGATTGCCCGCCAGCACGAGGGCATAGGCCATCATTTCGATCAATTGCTGGTGTGTGATGGGAACGTGACGGGAACCCAATAAGGCGACGCGCTTAGAACCGGTCTGCTGAATGGCGGCTAGTTCTTGAGCTAGAGTGTCTAGGGTGTTAGTGGTATCTACAGATTGACTCAAAGACTTTTACTGCAAATTCGGACTGATTAACCGTCCGTTATTGTAGCATCGAATTGTCATGATCGGAAATTTGGCCAGAAAACCCAATCGGCCCATCGAGGGGTCCTGTCCTTTCTGGGGTCCCCTCGATCCCTCAGAAATTGTTATTGGTGCAGAAGTGCCTCTAGATTCTACGGTAAGATAGGTGCATAGACGATATTTACCCCACAGCCATGACCACTTCTCCTGTTCCCCAAGGGGACGATTTTAGGGATCTCCCGATCCGTCCCGTACAATATCGGGATTTGGAAGACATTGAAGCTTTAACCCTGGATGACTTCGATGAGGATATTGATCGTCGCGCCCAAAATTTCCGCACCCAGGTGCAACAGGTGCGTCCTTGGTTTGGGTTGTTTAAAATTCTCAGTCTTTTTCCCAATCCTCTCCAACACCGGTTTCACGTCTATGTGGCCGAGTCCATGGCGGATCGGGGAGAAGAAAGGAAAATTCGCGGGGCAATCCAAGTCACCCCTTTTAATAGTAGTCGCAGCACTTGGCGGGTGGAACAGGTGCGGGTGCATCCGGGGGAGTCTTTAAGCGAACCCAAGGGCATCGGGGCGCAATTACTGCGTTATTGTCTAGAAACGGTTTGGGAAGCACGCACCTGGGTGTTAGAGGTTAATATCAATCAAAAGGACAGTTTGGCGCTTTTCCGGCAACACGGTTTTCAGCCTTTGGCGGAATTAACCTATTGGTCTTTACCACCGCAATTATTACAGGAATTGAGCAAACAAGAGGCAGATTTACCGAATTTACTGCCTGTGAGCAATGCTGACGCTCAATTGCTTTATCAGTTAGATTGTGTGTCTATGCCGCCGCTACTGCGTCAGGTATTTGATCGCCATATCCAGGATTTTAAAATCAGTTTAGTTGATAGTTTGTTCGGTCGCTGTCAAAGTTGGTGCGGCGGTCCGCAAATTAGTCGCGGTTACGTTTTTGAACCACAACGAAAAGCGGCGATCGGTTATTTTGAATTAATCCTATCTAACCAAGATGAGCGACCCCATCAAGCGAAATTAATTGTCCATCCCGCCTACACTTGGCTCTATCCTAAGTTATTAATCCAGATGGCCCAGATCACTCGCAAGTATCCCCCTCGCTCGCTAGAGTTGATATCTGCTGATTATCAGCACGAAAGACGGGAATATCTGGAACAATTGGGAGCGATCCGCAGTTCCCACACCCTGATGATGTCGCGCTCGGTATGGCACAAAATCCGCGAAACTAAGCCGGAAAATTCCGCCCTAGCAGAAATGCTGCAGGGTTTACAACCAGTGCCGCGAACTCCCATCCCTAGTCGGATGTCTTGGTTAAAATGGCCCAATAATCCCCCCCTGGACTCCCTCGACAGTACGGGGGAACTTCCCCCAGTTAAACCGCCCTCGGAACCCCCCGATCAGGGGCATCCAGTGTAATGGAAAGAGTCGCCGCCCTGGGCTTGGATATCGGCAAAAAACGGGTAGGAGTGGCAGGATGTGACGGTACAGGTTTAATCGCCACCGGTTTAACCACGATTATCCGTTCTTCCTTTGTTGCCGACATAGCACAGTTTAAGGCAATTGTCAAGGAAAGAAATATTAAGATTTTGGTGGCGGGACTGCCCTATACCATGGCGGGAGAGTTAGGATTTCAGGCCAAACAGGTGCAAAAATACGCCGAGAAACTAGCGATCGCCTTGGATTTACCCCTCGAATACATTGATGAGCGTTGCACGTCCCTAGAGGCAGAAGAATTCTTAAAAGCCAAAAAACAGTTTTCCTCTTGGGATAAGGGAGCGATCGATCGGGAAGCGGCGGCGATTATTTTACAACAATGGCTCGATCGCCGACGGCGAGTTAATAATTCAGGAGACGGGAGACAGGAGACAGGAGACAGGAGACGGGAGACAAATTAATAAATACTCTTGCCTCTTGCCTGTTGCCTCTTGCCTTTCCTAACCGATAACTGATAACTGAATTTAGATAGACACTTCGCTTAATTCGCGAGTGAGATGGTCAAAGGGTTCAGCGATCAAAGAGGTGTCGGCAATACCCGCCTCAGTAGCCATGGTTTGAATCATTTCGCTCATGATTTGGATACCGCGCACCGTCGGACCGATGGGAACACCGAGGGAATTATAGGTTTCCCGCAGTCCTTGCAGTACCCGCTCATCTAGAACATTAGTATCAGCAGCCACCAGCGCATAACTGGCATAGCGGAGATAGTAATCCATATCCCGCAGACAGGCAGAATAACGACGGGTGGTGTAGGCATTACCCCCGGCGCGGATCAATTCGGGAACTTCTTCAAATAGACGAATCGCCGCCCCACGCACGAGCGCCGCCGAATTAGCGTTAATGAGGGCGGCGGCAGCTAGACGGGCAGTTCCCGAGGCAAAATATTGTTTAAGATTATCGATCGCATCTCGATCGAGATAACGTCCGGTGACATCGTATTTTCTAATCAGGCTAGTTACCGCGTCTCGCATTATTAAGTTTCTCCCAACAGCAATAAAGACATTTTTGAGTTTCGCTTTATTTATAATCTCACAGGGTTGAACTTCGGGGGACATCCCTAGTCTAACTCTCTTGCTTGTCTAACAATTTGTTGTTTTTTTGAGACATTTCTTTACATTTAAGGCATTGGCTGGACTTGCTCTGGGTGGCGGAATTATCCCTTATTAGTCGAGTTGGTGGACGAGGCACTCAAAATGACGAGATTATCCCGATGAATAATGGTTTCTGCGGCCATATAACCCAATAAACTGGCAATACGCTCGGAATGTTGACCTTTAACTCGATCGACCTCCTCACTACTATAATTAACAATTCCCCGGGCCACTTCCCGGCCTTCTTGATCGCACAATTGCACCGATTCGGAGGCGCTAAATTCCCCTGCCACTTTGGTAATCCCGGCCGCAAGGAGAGATTTTCCCCCCTGACAAATGGCTCGAATTGCCCCGGTATCGAGATAGATTTTACCCATGGGCAGTAGTCCGTAGGCGATCCAGCGTTTGCGGGCGTTATCACTGCGTTTTTGGGCTTCAAAACGGGTTCCAATCGCCTCTCCTGCCATAATTTTTAAGATATTGCCGGGCTGCCGTCCCCTAGTAATCGCCATTTCTACCCCGGCGCTGGTGGCAATCCGGGCCGCGGCCAATTTAGTCGCCATACCCCCGGTCCCCCACTGACTGCCACTACTACCGGCATCGATCGATAGTTGCGCCAATTCTGCGGGACTAACTCGGGCAATAGCCGCCGCTTCGGGAAATAGCCGCGGATCGGCACTGTAGAGGCGATCCACATCGGTGAGGATAAATAACCAGTCAGCCTCGATTAAACTGGCTACAAGGGCTGATAAAGTGTCATTATCGCCGAATTTTAACTCATCGATCGCCACCGTATCATTTTCGTTGACAATGGCAATTACCCCTAATTCAAACAAAGCCTGAAAAGTATTATAGGCGTTGACATAACAGGTGCGTTCCATCAATTCGGGACGGGTCAGCAAAATTTGGGCGATCGGTTGACCAAGACTGGTAAAGAGGTCATCATAGATCCGCATCAGACGACCTTGACCGACGGCGGCGATCGCTTGTTTGAGGGCGATTTTTTTCGGTCTTTCCTGTATTCCCAGACGACGGCAGCCCACCCCCACGGCCCCGGAAGATACTAATACCACCCGATGACCGGCGGCACGCAACCGGGTGAGGACTTCCACTAAAGCGGCGATCGTGGAGAGGGATAATTGGCCGGTTTGATTATCGGTCAAACTGGAAGTACCGATTTTGATCACTATGGTTTGGTTCATTGTCAAAGGGTGTGGGGTGTGGGGTGTAGGGTGTGGGGTGTGGGGTGTAGGGTGTGGGGTGTAGGGTGTGGGGAGAAACAATTCATAACTTGAGAGTTAATCACACTATTAAAAACGGATTTGGTATTAGATTTATTCAGCCAGCCCTAGATAGCCAAAGCTTTGATGGCAACTTTAATTAAAGTATAAAAACGGGGGTCAGTCACGTTGACTTCTCTCGCTTGTTGTCGATTTTTGCCTAATAAACCAATGCGCTGCCCTTTCTGCACGACTAAAATATCGCCCTGTTCATTTTTGATGCGAATCTCGTTTAAATCACTCCAAAAACTACATTGATACATTTTATCGGCGTGCATAAAAATTGCTTTTTTAATATTATTATTTTCTTGGGGTAATCGCACTCCCACTAATTCAATTTCTATGGTTGTATTACCATTCCAAGTATTTTCTTTGAGTTTATAGGCAATATCTAAACGAGTTGGTAAAGGACAATATTCGCCCCAACGCCAAGCTAGGGCTTTAATTCTGGTATCATCCCTTTGAGCCAGCAATAATTTTAAATGATTTTTTCCGATAGTTTTCTGTTCCACTACCCGCACGTTAGGAGTCCAAAAAACGGGTAATTCATTGCCAATTCCCCAGGGTTGCAAACTATCAATTTCTTGAAAAAGTTGCAGGTTTATTTGTTTAAAGTCGAGGATAGTATCAATTTTAATTAAAGGTTTTAAATGTTCTATTTGTAAAATTTTGTGAGAAAATTGACTTAATCTTTGTTTAAATGCTAGTAAATTAGCTGTGGGTAAACTAAAACCCCCCGCCATTTTATGACCGCCAAATTTTCCTAGTAAATCTTGGCAAAATTGCAGGGCTTCAAAAACGTGAAATTCTTCAATTCCTCTGGCAGAGCCGCGAATTTTATCCGGATCTTCTTCCTCGTAAGTACCGATAAAAACTGGCACTCCGTAGCGTTCCACTAAACGGGAGGCCACAATACCAATTACCCCATGATGCCAATCTTTTTCGACTAATACTAAAACTCGATCTTTTTGCCAAAGAATCGGGGTTTTTTCCACTAATTTAATCGCTTCTTCTTCAATTTTTTCGCACAATTCTTGACGGGTACGATTAATTTGTTCGCACTGCATCGCTCTTTCTAAGGCAATTCCGGCATCATCGGTGGTTAATAATTCAATAACTATCTGGGGATCACCAATTCTGCCAATGGCATTAATTCTCGGTCCCAATTTAAAGCCAATATCATCCGGTTGTAATTGCTTTTGTTCCTCGCTAATTCCCGCTATTTGCATCAGGGATTGAATCCCGACTAATTGAGATTTGGGTAATTTTCTTAAACCCCGTTTTAACCAGCGACGATTTACCCCGATTAATGGGGCTAAATCTGCTATAGTGCCTAGGGTAAATAATGCTAATAATGACTCGGTTAATCCCTGTAATTTACCCATTTTTTGGGCAGTTGTCACCGCTAAAATATAGGCGACTCCCACCCCCGCTAATCCCTGATAGGGAGAGTTCGGGGTTAATAATTTCGGGTTGAGAATAGCGGAGGCATTTGGTAAAATTGGCGGCAGATCGTGATGATCGGTGATAATAACTTTTAATCCTAATTCTATCGCTAGGGCGATCGGTTCGTGAGCGGAAATGCCATTATCAACGGTGAGAATCAATCCGACTCCCGATTCGGCAAATTCTTCGACAATGCGCTGATTAATTCCGTATCCCTCTTTCATGCGACTGGGTATGGCATGATTTACCCTAGCACCGAGATGTCTCAAGGCTCTTAACAGTAAAGATGTACTGGTCATGCCATCGGCATCGTAGTCCCCACAGATAGCAATTTTATCGCCAGAGGCGATCGCTTTTACTAATAAATTGACACTTTTTTCTAAGTCGGGAAATTCTCCCAGGGGAGAGGGTAAGGTATCCACTTCAGGATCAATATAAATTTTAGCTAATTCTGGGGTATCAATACCGCGATTAATTAAGATAGTTGCTAATAAGGATGATAATCCCATTTCCCGCGCTAACCCCTCGATTTTTTCGGGATTAGTTGCGGCAATATACCAGCGTTGGATGGGATATTTGTAGTCCATTTTTTATCAGGAGTCAGGAGTCGGTCGTCAGGAGTCAGGAGAGTTGCCTTCAGGAATTATCAGTGACTCTTAGACTGGTACAAATATATAAACAAATGCGTCTAAGCATTTCACCGAAAAACTAATGCACAGGAGGCTCGGGGGATAGAACCCCCCAAGAGTCTGAATTATAAGACAAAAAACCCAGAAAGCACAGTTTTAAAAAAAAGATTATCAGGGAATCCCAACTGAGTAGATTCACAAATAGGAGATGTACCCAGCGTAACGCACCAAAAACAAGGTTAAAAGCGGATTTGGATAGCCCCAGCAGGAGGTTGAAAGGGGAGATTATTATTATTAATTCTCAGGGGAGAAGCAGGTACTACCTGCACATTTGGGGTGGTGGGTTGACTTTCGTTGGTACTCAGTAAAGTCAATTGATTAATACTAGAATTAATCGCAAATTGTTGGGTAATGACTCCCGACGGACAACAGGAAGGATCCCGGGGGAGAAATCTTCTCATGTTGACGGTGATCATACCATCTTTAGCACTCAGATTATCGACAATTACTCGATCGGCTAACAGGACAGTATCGGTGTTAGTGGCAGTACCGTTATTATCGATCACTAGGGCTAAATAATGTAATTGCTGTTGCTCTCTAGTAATTACTCTTAATACGACAATACCATCAGTTCTTTGATCATTATTATAGTCCCCCATCAAAGCTTCTCGACTGACTTGCACTCCTAAAATCTGTCCCTCATTGGATTGAAAAATACCATCGCTGACAATTACGGAACCCCGATTGGGAATGTTATAGACGGTATTTCTTAAATTATCGACGCTCAGGGGTGTAGATTGGGCAAGTAAGGGCAGAGAATTGTTTAATAGTAAACTGATACCTAGGAGGATAGATTGAGGCAAAATTGCTAATTTAATCATGGTTGTAATGGGTTGGGTATATTTTCTTGAGTATCGAATAACTGCACGTTATTGATGGTACAAACCATCCCCTGTTGTGCGGCTAATTTATCTCGCCATTGGCTTAATTGTTGTTGACCATTACTACCATTTAACCAGTAAACTGTCAAGAGGCCGAGGGTTTGTTCTGGTTCACAGGAAAAGCCGAGAGTTTGAGCGGGTATATCGGCATTTCCTTCACCACATTGCCAACCTTGTTTTTCAATTAATTCTTTCCAACCTTCCTCTTCTTTGGCAGCCACGGCAATGCGTTGATCCCCTCGGTTACAAACCCAATTTTTCTGCTGGGTGGGATCATTGGGTAGATCACCAAGATTGGGGGAATTTTGCTTAATTGGGGGCAGCGAGGGGACTTGAGCATGAACGGAAAAAATCGGTAGTATTAACCAAGTACCGATGAGCATTTTTAACAGTTTCATCCTTTAAAATTGCCATATTTAGGGATTTATGCCTTTAGAATATCACGTTTTTGAGATATAGATAAAATACTCTCTTAAGATATGTTTAAATCTTTAATTATGGTTTCGATCGCATCAAAGGAAAATTCTCCGGCTAACTGTTGTAAACCTTGGGCAAGGGTGGCATAATCGGGGGGAATTTCTGCGGTTAGGGCGATAATTTTTTCATCATCACATTCTCGCGCCGCTTGTTGCAATTGTCTAATCCAGTCGGGACTGATTAATTTTAATAGGGATTGCAGGGAATCGAGGAAAACTGGCGAATAATTGGGTTGATTTGGCTCATTATCGGCATAAATATATTTTAATCCTAGATATTCGCTCATTTTTTGCCAGATAACTTCCTCTCGGAAAGGTTTACGCACGAAATCATCACAACCGGCGGCAATAACCAAGGCGCGATCCTCTTCAAAAGCGCTGGCAGTTAGGGCAATTATCACCGTTTTTCCCCGATTATCAGCCTCTAACTGCCGAATTTCCCTAGTTGCTTCGTAACCGTCCTTCACTGGCATTCTCATATCCATCCAGATAAGATGAGGTTGCCATGCTTGCCAAATTGCGATCGCTTCTTGACCATTAGCGGCCTCTTGCACGGATAATCCTAGGCTAGTCAGGAGTTTCAGCAACAGTAAACGGCTTTCCGGTCGATCATCGACGACTAATATGCGATATTTAGGCTGATTTTCCGCTAAAGCGATAACTTTTGCCCTATGGGTTTCGGTTTTAATCTCATTTTCCCCCACCAAACCCACCTGAATATCAAAACTAAAAACACTTCCTTGACCCAGAATACTACTAACTCCGATCGCACCCCCCATCAACTCAACAAATTTTTTACTGATAGGTAAACCCAATCCTGTCCCCTGTTGGGATTTTCGTCCCGTTTCCGTTTGGTTAAAGGGTTGAAATAGCTTATAAATCTCCTCTGGGGCGATTCCTGCGCCTGTATCTTCAATTTGCCAGAGCAATCGCTGATAATCTCCTCTTTTCTCCCCTACTTTTACCCGGAGAGTCACCCCTCCCGACTCGGTAAACTTTAATCCGTTACCCAAGAGATTGATTAACACCTGTCGCAATTTACTTTCATCAGTACATATATATTGAGGCAGATTGGAGCTGCGATCAAAAATTAAGCTTAAAGCTTTTGCCTGCGCTTGTGGGCGGAGCATTTCGGCAATATTATCTAAAAGAGCGTATAAATCGAAATTACTAGGGTTAAAAACCGTTCTTCCCGCTTCTATCTTCGACATTTCTAGAATATCGTTGATTAACTCCAATAAATGTTCCCCGCTACGATTGACAATTTCCAAATATTGACGATATTCACTGCTGATGCCGCTATCCCGGGATATTAAGCGAGTAAAACCCAAGATAGCATTAAGGGGAGTGCGTAATTCGTGGCTCATGTTAGCTAGAAACTCACTTTTAGCTTTATTTGCCTTAACTGCCGCTTCTTTAGCCTCTTTTAATTCTTTTTCCGCTTCATATCTACTTTGTGCGATCGCAATTAATTCTCCCACCAACCGCACAAAGGTGACATCTTCCTTCGTCCATTGCTTTTCTGCAGCGGCATCCAATCCCAGATAACCCACCGTTACCCCGGAACTATCCCACATGGGAACGATTAAGAGACAGGGAGTAGAACTATGAGCGAGAATAGTTCTTTCAGGGATAGCAGTAGCGGGTAAATCGTCTAAAGAGTTCAGTTTAACCGGAATACCGTTTAATAATTGTTCCGAAAACCAAGGAAAGCTTTCCGTCGAGAGATTTTGTGATTGTTCCCGAATCGGGATAACTTGCGGATAGTCGGGGTGACAGTATTCATAAACCATACTCCACTGCTGACGACAGGTGGAATATTGAATAATGTAACAGTGAGCGCTCTGGGTAAATTGACAGAGCAGTTCTAGGGTATGATCGATCGCCAAGTGGATATCTTGAGAAATTAGTAATCTTGTCACCCGCGAGAGCAAATTATCGCGATAGGCCTGCATTTCTAGGGCTTTTTCCCGTTTTTTAGACTCTAGTTCCTCAAAATCACTCATAATCAGTTATCAGTTATTAGTTATCAGTTATCAGATGTCAGTTATCAGATGTGGGTTTTCAGTTCACTGATTACTGTTCACTGTTCACTGTTCACTGAAAAAAAGTTCCCCATCACCCCATCTCCCCGTCTCCCGACTCAAAAAACAGTAAACTTTTCCCCTATTATGTTCTATAGGAATTTTACCGAATCGATATGCTCAAATTATTAGCTTCTCTCCTTCTCTCCTGCTGTCTAGTCTTGGGTGTTTCCCTGTCACCAGCTGCTGCTATGGGAGTCTATGACCTCCCCATTTTAAGCCCCGGAGCGCCCACTTATGTGGTCGATCCTGTTTCGGCCATTAGTGCCGCTAACGAGGGAAAATTAAATAAAGACCTGAAAAATCTCGCCGAAAAAACCGGCCAAGAAGTAAGAATGGTAGTGGTCCGGCGCTTGGATTACGGTCAAAAAATTGACAATTTAGCCGATGATATCCTGAGAGAATGGTATCCTAATCCCGAAGATCGTGGCAATCAAACTATCATCGTCCTTGATACTTTAACCAATAAAACTGCTATGCGGGTTGGGGAGGAAGCAAAACCCCTATTAACCGATGCTATTGCCGATAGTATCCTTTCGGAAACTATGGCGGTTCCCCTCAAAGATGGGGGAAAATATAATCAAGCTTTACTCGATGCTAGTCGTCGTCTAACGGCGGTACTTTCTGGAGAAGCGGATCCCGGACCGCCGGAAGTAGCGACAATTAATATCGAAAGTACTTTTACTACCGCAGAAGAAACTGACGATAAAAACGCCACGATTTGGGTGATAGTTTTACTGGTTTTAGCCACAGTAATCCCCATGGTTACCTATTTTTGGTACGCTGGTTTTGGTCGATAAATTAAATTAATTATCTGGGACTGATACAGCTAAAATATTCTCAGAGATAGCTCAATTCTCAGCCTGTATGAGCAAGATAAAGTAACTTCTGGTAGTAGATTTTAGTTGTGTCAGTTCACCCCATTTACTTAACCTTAATAACTAATGTCTAGACTGGTAAATAAATTACAATCCTATTATCGAGAGGAGGAAGGAACTTACTTAATTGAAATTAAACTTAATCAGTTACAGCAAGTCTTTAATTCTCTCGATCCTTCGCCATTTTTAGATAGAGATTTAGACGATAACGCCGAAAATTATATTATTAACTCTGTGGATGAATTCCCCCTAAATACCCCCCTTAAATTAGTCTTTTATCTTCCCAGTCAAGAAGAGAACAACGCCCGACATCTGTTACCCTCAGCTTTACATAATTATTTTGACTATCGCCAACAGGTAGAACAAAGAAAATTACGGACAATTTGGCGACAGGGACGCATATCTTTAATAATTGGTCTCTCCTTTCTTTTTGTTTGTTTGAGTCTTAGCGAATTAATTAGTCGTTTTGGCAGCGATACATTTATTCACTTCTTAGAAGAAGGATTATTAATTAGTGGTTGGGTGGCCCTCTGGCGACCTTTAGAAATCTTTCTTTACGAATGGTGGCCTGTCAGTTATCAACAAAAGATTTTTGCTAAACTGGCCTACATCCCCATTGAAATCCGTCTATTAGAGGAACCATCCACCCCGGACTCTTTTCGATAGATCTAATCCTGCCGATGGCTTGTGTTCAAAGTTACAAAGCTTTTAGTTGAGGCGGTTTATAATAAAATTAACTCTGTATTAAGCTTATCGGTTTTCAGCTTGGCTATTACTTTCTCCTCAAACTTTTAACTAAGTAGTCGGGCCTAACTTTTTTCAGTCTGGCGATTATTGGCGTTTCATCCCGACAAATCCCGACAAAATTGCTATCTAGATAGGAGTCCTAATGTTAATCCGTGTTGGTTATGAATTTGGCTTTGATGCACCCTTACCCGTGGTCATGTTGTTAAAACTTTATCTACACCCCTCAATTTTAAATCAAGTTAGACAATCGGAAAATTTGCAGGTGGAACCAGCAACAAAAATAGAAGAATTTTTAGATAGCTTCGGTAATCGAACCAGTCGTCTAATTTTACCCGACGGACAGATTCGCATTCACAATGAAGCGGTTATCGAGAATGAATGGAAACCTGATATCGTTAATTGGAATGCCCAAGAAATTCCCTTAACAGAGTTACCAACCCAAGTTTTTCCCTACTTAATGAGTAGCCGTTATTGTGAAGTAGATTTGCTTTCGGAAATTGCCTGGGAACTTTTCGGACAAACTCCCCCCGGTTGGGCAAGGGTACAAGCGGTTTGTGATTGGGTTCATAGTCACATTCGTTTTGGTTACGAATACGCGCGGGTGACAAAAACCGCCTATGATGTCTATCGGGAAAGAACGGGGGTTTGTCGCGATTTTAACCACCTAGCTTTGACTTTTTGCCGTTGCCTAAATATTCCTGCTCGTTATGCCTCTGGATATCTCGGAGATATCGGTATTTCTCCCCAACCTCTACCGATGGATTTTAGTGCTTGGTTTGAAGTCTATTTAGACCATCAATGGTACACTTTTGATGCTCGTCATAACACCCCCAGAATCGGGCGAATTTTAATGACTCGCGGCTTAGATGCCGTTGATGCTGCCCTAACAACTTCTTTTGGTCAAGTAAATTTAACAAAATTTAAAGTATGGACGATCGATGTTTCCCATCTCTATGCTTAATCAGAGTATTTATTGCAGCCTTTCTGATCAAATCGGGGCTAAATAATTCCTCCCTCGGTTCCTCTAATAAATCACAATTAAGCATAATCTCTTAAAACGTAGCCCACTCCTCGCACTGTATGGATCAAACGTTTAGGATTAGCGGACTCCAACTTAACCCGTAAGGCACGAATATACACCTCAATAATATTAGAATCGCCCATAAAATCGTAACCACAAACGGTTTCGAGAATTTGCTCGCGAGTGAGTACCTGCCGGGGATGACGTAAGATAAACTCTAATAAGTCAAACTCTTTAGCCGTTAATTCAATCAATTGACTATCTCGATACACTTCCCGGGCAAGACAATTCAAGGTCAAATCTTCAAAAGTAAATATATTTAAATCTTGGGCATGGGTGCGACGTAAACGAGCTTTCACCCTAGCTAAGAGTTCTTCCATGCTAAAAGGTTTAGTAACATAATCATCGGCTCCGGCATTTAAGCCCGTCACTCGATCAGGGATTTCATCTTTAGCTGTTAAGATAATAATCGGTGCTTCCATCCCGGTTTTTCGCAGTCGTAAACATAAATCTAATCCAGAAATAACTGGCAGCATCCAGTCTAAAATTAACAAATCTGGTGGAGAATCCCTAGCGATTTTCAGTCCATCCATGCCATTAGAAGCAATAGTAACTTGATAGCCTTCCAAATGAAGTTCTGTGGCGATAAATTCGGCGAGTTTGGGATCATCTTCCACGAGAAGAATATGCGCGTTCATAACTGCGGTTGCCAGAGAGGTAGAATGATAGTAAAGGTACTGCCTTGACCGGGTTGAGAGCGGAGAGTGATGCGACCCTCCATTCCTTCAATCAGACTTTTAGCGATCGCCAAACCCAAACCCGTACCGTCTCGCGAGCGAGTCATCGACTCATCAACCCGATAAAACCTTTCAAAAATGCGATTTTGATGGGAGAGAGAGATACCGATTCCCCGATCGCGTACATGGATGAGAGCGGAACTAGGCTGCTTTTCTAAGATCAGATCGACGGTTTGCCCGGGAGCAGAATACTTGATCGCATTATCGAGCAAATTGATTAAAACTTGCTGTAATCGATCTTGGTCGCCACAAATTACCACATCTTCATTGGTTAATAATAAAGTCATCTTGCGATCGCTAACTTTTTGACTCATCGCCGCCACTTCTGTCAGCAAAGTGTTGAGAATAATAGGGTGGGAGCGAAAATGGAGATGACCGCTATCGGCACGAGCGAGATCGAGCAAATCTTGTAACATCCGGATAATTCTCTCGGTTTCTGCCGTGGCTGTTTCCAGAGCTTGCTGTTGGTAGGGATTTAAATTAGTGCTGCGTCGCTGGAGACTTTGTAAGTAACCGATCACGACTGTTAAAGGTGTACGCAGTTCATGGGAAACATTGCCGACAAACTGACGTTGCTGTTCCCAAGCTCCCGATAATCGCCATAACATCTGATTAAAAGCGGTAGCCAGTCCTAAAATTTCATCCGGCGCTTGTTCGAGTTGCAATTTCGCCCCATTTAAATCATCGGCAGAAACGGCACTAGCAATTTGACTCATGCGAGTCAGCGGCAACATAGCCTGACGTATCCGTTGGGAAATCAAGACAATTAAGCTCAATAGGACGAGAATACTCAGCCAAAATAAGCCCCATAACCCCGCCTGATATTTCTGGTGATCGGCCGTGATATCTTGGGATAGATACAATTTCCCCGACAGTTGACCCTTGATAGTCAGAGGAGTGCCACATAAAACAATATCGCGTCCGTCAAAGTGAATAATTTGGGGTGCATCGGGTACTCTGGTTAGGGATGCCGCCGCACGCATCTCGGTGACATTGCCATCGACTCCAGGAGACTGTCCCAACAGTTGCCCATCGGAGTTTTTAACCCAGATGACTAACCCCGCAGTGGAGACTCGCTCAATGGTTTTTTCTAATCCCGTAGTCAGGGTTCCCATCTGAGCGTACATTTCCAACTGTTCAGGAAAACGCTTGGCGATATATTCTAGAGTTTGTTTATGGGCGGCGACTAAATTCTGCTCCATTTGCCAAGCGGCCCAAATGGCTACGCTACCAAGTCCGATAATCGAGATGGTCAATAGTTCTAAGGTTAAACGAAACTGAAGCGAGGTGGTAGAAACGGGTTTACTGGGCAAAAATTGGACAAAAACGCCGACAAGGCGAGGTAGCTTCATGGGTGTATGGTTAGTTATATAGGGAGATTTAAAAATTTTTCGCCGTACCTTGCCCGGGATCGAACTCGAAACGCTGACTATAGTTAGTTTCACCGTACAAGTTAAAGCTCAGGGTTGGCTCATCTCCCATCGCTTCTACATGGTGAATGGCAGCCGGCGTTAAGCAGAGAATATCACCTGGGACGAGTAGGCGATCGCCGACTTTTCTGATCTGATCCGGTAATTCGGGGGTGGGGGAACGTTGCCAGAAGCTGTTTTTTTCCTGTCCCTTTAACAAAGCTACTACCCCCCAACAACCATGATTATGAATCGGGGAAGTGCTACCCACAGACCAAGCGACCAGTTGTACTGTCAGGGGAAAAAATGGCTCATCGTAGAGGGTTAATACCTCCCAACCGGTTTCGGGATTGGGTTCTAGACTAAGAATATCCAACCAGGGCGAATTGTTTAGGAGTTGGCGAACTAGAATCCGAATTGCTTCTAATCGTGAGCGATCGTCGCTAATCTGGGTTAAGGTATCTTCTAGATCGGATAAAAAGCGATAGAGCCAGTAGGGATGGGATAATTCGGAGTTTGCGGGGGTTATTTCGTAGGCCGAGCATTGCCCATGATTATCCACCAACCAGTCTTTTCCTGTCATAGTTGCGAAATAATGGTTTAAATTAGCATATTAGGGCGAAAAGTTGTCTTTTAGCCGCAATTAATCGGGTTTCTTCTTGATTTTATCAGCAAGATTTCGGGAAAAGATGATCCCTTCGTGATCGGTAGATGAATTTTTGCTGAAAAGATGGAAGGACGATTCTATTGGGTGGATGATGGCAATTGTCAGTTAGAGTCAGATTTTTTATCTATTATCTATCTGGTCTTCATCTGAGACTCAGGTTTCTAGAATTTAATCTTAACTGTCAGCTACACCGGTTTCCTCAGGTGGCAAGCTGGATTCTTCTAGTCCCTTGACTTACCAGAAAATCTCTAATCTTAATTAGGAAATTTAACTCATGCGTAAACCATCAGCGTTATTATGGCTCGGTCTTTGTGTTAGTAGTTTAGCGGTTACGGTTTCCCTGGTGGCTGGAACATCGGCGAAAACCTTGACTAATTCTGATTCAGTGGTCAGTAAAGGTACTTTTAGTATTGCCCAAGCTAATCCCTGTGCCTCGAAAAATCCCTGCGCTGGCACTGATCCCTGTGCCTCGAAAAATCCCTGCGCTGCTAAACAGGGTAATGTGGGCGGTCCCTTAGCGCGACAATTGCAAGGAAAACCAGTGGTTGTCGATATCTATGCTAGTTGGTGCCCTGCCTGTAAAAATGTTGCCCCCACTCTTTCCCAACTTAAAAAAGATTACGCGGGTAAAGCTAATTTTATCGTCTTAGATGTCAGCGATCGCTCGAAAGCCACCCAATCGGCCCGCAAAGCCCAAGAATTGGGTCTAGGTCGTTTTTTTGAGGCGAATAAGTCCCAAACTGGCATGATTGCGATTATCGATCCCGCTACGGGCAATATTTTGGCACAATACCGGAATAATGCCGATAAATCCGCCTATTCCTCCGTACTGAACTTGGCTATTAATAAAAAATAGTCGAAGATTGCCCAGCTTAGGGAGTACCAGCGATCGCCAAGGACTCCCAGGGCAATTTTATTTTTTGGATCATTTCAGGAGAATTTTATGCGACGAGTATCGGAGTCAGTCGAAGGGTTGAAACCCGACAAAAAAGCGAAAATATCGAAAAAATTATTATTTTATCTGGTTTTAGGGCTTCTAGCTCTTATTTTAGTCCTTACTATCGGACCAATTATCGGCCATCCTCTGGAAAAAGCGATCTCGATCATCGAAAATAGCTATCAGCAATGGTTAGATCGACAAGATACAAACAATCCTCTAGTTTTACTGCCCCTAGCTTTTTTGGGTGGCGTAATTGCCAGCATATCTCCCTGTATTCTGGCACTATTACCCGTTAACCTCAGCTATATCGGCACCCTGAAAATAGAATCTCGTTGGGATGCCTTCAGCAAAGCAGGTTTATTTGTCCTAGGAGCGGTGACAATTTTAAGTCTTTTTGGTTTAGTTTCTTCCTTTGCCGGGACGGTAATGGTGGAGTACCGAGGTTATATTAATATTGTTGTCGGTTTGATTATGGCGGTCATGGGTCTGTGGTTATTGGGAGTAATTAAGCTACCTTTACCGCAAATGAACTTAAATCTCCCCCAAGCAGGCCCCTACGGAGTCGGATTAACTTTTGCTCTTGTTAGCTCTCCCTGTGCTAGTCCTGTCCTCTTTGCTGTCTTGGCCGCCGCTGCCGCTACCGGTTCTCAAGTCCTCGGCACCCTGACCATGGTTAGTTATGCTCTTGGTTACACGATTCTCATTTTCTTGGCCAGTTTATTTACCGGTCTAGCCAAACAAAGCCGGAATTTATTGCAACATTCCGAGACGATTATCCGTTTAGGTAGCGTGGCACTGATGGCGACGGGAGCCTATTATTTAGTTACTGGTACTCAGTGGTTTATGGGCAGCTAAGATGGTAACTCTAGAGGGGGAATGCCAAAAAAGCCGCCAGATAAAATTTATTTTTCTACCTTAACCCGTTGACTAACGACAACAATCCCATCTCCTTGAATTAAAATAGCCGATAACCAACGATTTTCTGGTGTTGCCGGCGCTTTTACCCGCTTAAATAAACCGCCGGACTGTAATAATTCCAATTCTAGAGGCTTTGTATTAATATAGCGCTCAATATCTACTTTCTCATCGATCGCCGCTCCGGCCAATAAATCATCCCCTAAAGGTTCGCGGACAATCACATCAAAATCAAATTCTTCACCCACTTTCACCCTTTCGGGAATTCTCACTTGAATACTGGGGGGATTTTTGCCAGTATTTAACTCAACTCTCTCGCTTAAAATCTCCTGATAAACCAGTTTATTACCTTGAAATTGTTGACGAGAACGAATCGTAGCATTCATTCCCACCGCTCGTCCCTGCACCTTTCCCGTCCCAGTAATTTTAGTAATTGTATTGGCCGTTAACTTGTCCCCAGAACGACTCCAAGATTCGAGGGTTGTGGTGTATTGTAGATTGTTATAACGTTCCCAAAAATGAGTTAAAGCCTTTTTAGTTTTTTCGTAGGTCAGGCCATCAGAGTTAGTAAATTTCGGACTATAAAACTCCATTAATTGCTTGATATCTCGCTCATTAGCCGCCGTTTCGATTTTGGAGATAAGGGTTTTTAAATTAGCCGGAGCAGTTTCTGGCTTTTCGGCCCGCAGACCGGTGGCAAGGGTGAAAGTTAACCCCAAACCTAACAGCAACGACAGGGAAAAATTGAGGGATTGACGAAAAAATTTATTGGGAATCGTGTTCAAGTTACGCATTAGTGATAGTTTGTGTAAGGATCGATCAATAACTATGGTAGATTATTTCATTCTAGGGCTAAATTTACCCTCTCTCGAATTATGGCACGCACTCCAACCCGTCTATTGATTGCCGCTAGTGGTACTGGTGGTCATTTATTTCCCGCTTTGGCCGTGGCCGAGCGCTTGCCGGATTACGAGATTGAATGGTTAGGAGTTCCAGACCGTCTGGAACAGTCCTTAGTTCCAAAAACCTATCCCCTGCACAGCATCCCCATTGAGGGATTTCAAACCCGTTTGGGGTTAAAAACTCTCAAGATTCTGCTGCGTCAACTGTGGGCCATTTGGCAAGTGCGTAGTTTAATCAAAAAACGTCAGATAGCGGCAGTTTTTACCACCGGGGGTTATATCGCAGGACCGACCATTTTAGCGGCTCGTTTAGCCAATATTCCCGTCATCCTACACGAATCTAACTACATACCGGGCAAAGTCACTAAAGTTCTCGGTCGCTGGTGTGATACGGTTGCCCTCGGTTTTCAGGGAACCGCCAGCTATTTACCCGGCACTCGCACCACTTGGGTTAGTACACCAGTACGGGAGCAGTTCCTTATTCCCCAGTCCCTAAATTTACCGATTCCAGAGGATGCTTTTTTAATTGTCGTTGCCGGTGGTTCTCAAGGGGCCGTGGCTCTTAATCAACTTGTGCGACAAAGCGCTCCCCAATGGTTAGAAAAAGGTATTTATATCGTGCATCTCACGGGAGAAAACGACCCCGAAGCGGATAGTCTGCGCCATTCTAACTATTTTTCCCGGCCTTTTTACGACAATATGGCGGGATTATGGCAAAGAGCTAATCTGGCTATCAGTCGCTCCGGTGCCGGCACTTTAACAGAATTAGCGATCACTTGTACGCCTTCGATTTTAATTCCCTATCCTTTTGCTGCCGAAGACCATCAGTTCTATAATGCCCAAGTTTTTGCTGAAGCTCAAGCCGCTTATCTTTACCGTCAAAATGAGTTAACTGCTCAGTTTTTAAGCGAATTAGTCCTCGATTTATGGTCTAATCCCGAAAAATTGACCGCCATGGCCCAACAAGCTTCTCATCTAGCTATTAGTGATAGTGCTGATTTATTAGCCGATTTGTTGAGAAGAAAGAGTCAAAAAGATAGTTTTTGAAACAAATCGGCCACGGGAAAAGTGAACCCCGGAACCACATCTTCCCCCTCCAAAAAATCTCCTGATGTTAATAATCCCTGCGGTTCGTACCCGCAACGATAAACTAAAACATAGTGTTGACCTGGACTGATAACCCAAAGCAAACGAGTCCCATTGGCAAAATATTCGGCAATTTTGTCCTCGATTTCTGCCACTGTATTGCCAGGAGAGAGAATTTCTATCACTAAATCGGGCGCACCTTCTAGAAAACCCGTCGGCAATTCTTCCAATCCTTGCAGACGTTTCTTGGCAAAAAAAGCTATATCGGGAGAGCGTTTATTACCATTTTTCATAGTAAAAGCAGTGCTGGAGTCCAATAATACCCCTAGTTTTCGAGATGTTACTAAAGCGAATAAAGCAGCACTTAAAATAATGGCAATATAACCGTGTAAAGCCCCAGAATTAGCCATATTAATTAACTCTCCCTTGACCAATTCGTAACGATTACCATCGTCAGGTAACGCCATAAACTCTGCATCAGTCCATACTTTTGTCTCTGGAGTTTTCATCACAGTATTTTCTCGAATAGACATAATTTATCCTCGGTAAATATTCACAAGTAAAACCCTTAAAGAATTTCCTGTAACATCCGATTGGCCTGGGAGGCGTAACCACCACCAAATAAATTAAAGTGATTGAGAATGTGGTAGAGATTGTAAAGAGTTTTGCGCTGTTGATAACCGGCATCGAGGGGGAAAACATCGTTATAACCCCGATAAAAAGCCGCTGGAAAACCGCCAAAAAGTTCCGTCATGGCTAAATCTACCTCCCTGTCTCCCCAATAGGTGGCAGGGTCTAAAATTACCGGTTCCCCATCGACGGTAATTGCCGCGTTTCCCGACCACAAATCACCATGGACGAGGGAGGGATGGGGTTGATGCTGACTCAAAATCTCGCTAATAGCGGGAATAACTTGATCCTCGTCGGGAAAATTGCCGCCGCGCTCCTTCGCCAGTCTTAATTGATAGCCAATACGCTGATGAGCGAAAAAATCCGCCCAATTGTTACTAATGGTATTAATCTGGGGAGTAGAACCAATGGTATTATTACACTGCCAACCAAAGCGATCGGATAAAGAAACTTGATGTAAATGAGCTAAATTTTGCCCCATTTTTTCCCAGCTTTGACTATTGCCACCGCCGAATTCTAGCCACTCTAGCACTAAATAACTAGATTTCTCGGCAATTCCCCAACAAATTGGCTCTGGAACCCTGATAGTCTGGGTGGCGTGAATTTGCTTTAATCCTAAAGCTTCGGCGGCAAACATGGCCTCTTGGTTCGCTTGGTTAATCTTAACGAAATAAATTAAACCATTGCCACTGACGGCATAACCCTGATTGATGCAGCCACCACTAACGGGACGACTTTTCTCAATTTCAAAAGGTTTTTCCGTGGTTTGGGCAATATGTCGGGCAATTTGAGTCCACATAGGTTATCAGTTATCAGTTATCAGTTATCAGTTATCAGTTATCAGTTATCAGTTATCAGTTATCAGATGTAAGTTTTAAGTTAATTAGTTATTTAGTTATCAGATGTAAGTTAATTAGTTATTGATTTATTTATTTATAGCGTTTCCTAAGCTAGTGAGGTACACATATTTTTCTTCCCTTTTGACTTTTGCCTCTTGCCTTTTGCCTAAAACCCATAACTTTTGTACCTCAGCAGACTGAAAAACGCTATATCTTCATCTTTATCCCTGATTACTGATTACTGTTCACTGATTACTGTTCACTGATTACTGTTCACTGATTACTGAATTGGTCTCACCACCACCACACCGTAAGCGTTGAGATTTAAATACTCTTGACAGGCATTTTGAATATCCTCTAAAGTGAGGGCTTCAATGTGTTGGGGATAACAAAAAGCCGGTTGTAAATCACCGATCTGAGTATGATAATAACCGTAAAGGTTAGCCCGATCGCTCGGTCTTTCATTGCTAAAAATAAACCGATTGGCCACTTGGGTTTTAACTCGTTCCAGTTCAGAAACTGTCACAGATTCCTGTTGGATTTGTCTAATCTGTGCTATCGCCTCCCTCTCCACTTGCTCGATATTTTCCGAGGCTAATTGGGCCGACACGGAAAAGACTCCTTGCACTGCTTGGGACATATTACTGGCAGTGATTTGGGAAACTAAGGCCTTTTCTTGCCGCAGAGATTGAAATAATCGCGATACCTTGCCCTGACCCAGAATAGCTGCTAAAACATCGAGAGGATAGGTTTTTTCTAAGTCTCTTAACCCCGGCACTTTCCAAAATAGGATTAAGCGGGCCTGCTGCAAATTTTCATCCTCGTATTCTTGACGGATAATCTCGTTAAAGGGAGCTTCGGGCTGTAGATTGGCGATCGGATGGGAAATAAGCCCAGAATTGCCCTTACTGCCTAAATTATCTAAAGAATCACTCACAATAGCCATTAAATCATCTACAGGCAAATTACCCACCACCGCCACCGTCATCCATTCGGGACGATACCAAGTCCGATGAAAATCGCGCATTTGTTGAGGAGTAAGATTTTCAATCACTGCCGTCGGACCCAACACCGGACGACGATAGGGTAAAACTTGAAAACAGGTCTCCATGGTGCGATAAAAAGTGCGACGACGGGGATTATCCTGAGAACGACGAATTTCTTCTAAAATAACCTGTCTTTCCCGCTCAAAAGCCTCATCGGGGATTAAAGCTTCTAAAACCACTTCTAGCTGGAGCGGGGCCAGATGGGCGAAGTCCTGCGGGGCAGTGGTAATGTAATAATGGGTGTATTCTTGGCTAGTAGCGGCATTAGTCACCGCTCCCCTCGATTCGATCGCCCGTTCAAATTCACCACTGTCTAAGTTAGGGGTTCCCTTAAAAACCATGTGTTCGAGAAAATGAGCCATTCCATTGATCTGATCCGATTCTAAGGCCGAGCCGACCTGCAGCCAGACATTGAGATTAACCGCTTCTACCGGTTGACTTTCGGCAATAATCGTTAAACCATTGGCAAGACGGTGCAGAATCGGAGTGTTGAGCGTGGCAGGTTTCCCTAGGATAGCCGTCATTCTTTATTAGTCCTCGGTAATCACTCTGGCAAAAATTGTCACTTTTCTCTATTGTAGTCCCAGACCTTCAGAGAGCCAACAAGATCAGGTGTTGGGTGTTAGGAGTTAGGAGTCAGTATTCAGGAGACAGGAGACAGTATTCAGGAGACAGGAGACAGTATTCAGGAGACAGGAGACAGGAGATTATTTTTATTTATTCTTTCCACACCCCACACCCCACACCCCACACCCCACACCCCACACCCCACACCCCAATTCATAATTCATAATTCTCCTCTTGCCTCTGAGAAAAAAAAATGCTATGATGGAACCAAATCGGGCTTCTACGTTGGTGACTGCCTTTCAAGTTTTTTGATCTATGCTTGATTGTGATAAGGGAGCGAATAACCAATCCGTGTGGTAGTAAACCGAGCTTGTACTCGGAAACAGAAACGCGGAATATAAGTTCCCACCTGGTTAACCCAGGTCATAAACTTAGGTAAAACGGCGTAGCGGTCTTTTCAAGTTTTTTGAGCAGATCAGAGTCCCTGTACTTTTTTGGTTTTGCCTTCCGCGCTGGCCAAAAAAGCGCTGATTTATATTTTTTCTAGGTTAAAGACTGCTGTTTTCGGTAACGCTTGTCACTGCTAAATTGTGACAATCTGGACTACACTAGGGAAAATTTATGAATTATTGTTAAGCAATGACTGAAAAACAGCCAAGAGTTGTTATCATAGGCGGCGGATTTGCGGGTTTATACACGGCCAAAGCCCTAAAAAACGCCCCCGTTCATGTTACCCTCATCGATAAGCGAAATTTCCATCTTTTTCAGCCCCTCCTCTATCAAGTTGCTACTGGGGCGCTGTCTCCGGCCGATATCTCCTCACCTTTGCGCTTAATCCTACGGGGTCATGAGAATACAGATATTCTCCTCGATCATGCCATAGATATAGATCCGGTCAAGGGAGAAGTGATCTTGGAAGATCACCCACCGATCGCCTACGATCAGTTAGTTATTGCCACGGGAGTCAGTCATCACTATTTTGGCAATGATCAATGGCAGCCCTACGCTCCCGGGTTAAAAACCATTGAAGACGCAGTAGAAATGCGTCGTCGCATCTATCTCGCTTTCGAGAAGGCCGAGAAAGAAATCGATGCCGAAAAGCGGCAAGCTTTATTAACTTTTGTTATTGTCGGTGGCGGACCGACGGGGGTAGAATTAGCAGGAGCGATCGCTGAAATTGCCCACGGTGCGCTTAGGTCTGATTTTCACCAGATTAACCCCACAGAAGCGAAAATTTTGCTCTTAGAAGGGATGGAGCGGGTATTACCCCCATATTCACCCGATTTATCCGCTAAAGCTGCCGCTTCTCTCACAAAATTAGGGGTGACAGTGCAAACTAACAGCATCGTTACCAATATTGTTGAAGGTTGTGTCAGCGTCCGTCAGGGAGAAAAGACGACAGAAATCGCTGCCGAGACAATTTTATGGGCAGCGGGGGTAAAAGCATCGAGAATGGGGCGAATTTTGGCCGAAAGAACTGGGGTAAATCTCGATCGCGTCGGCCGGGTAATCGTCGAACCCGATTTAAGTATCGCCGGTTATGCCAATATTTTTGTGATCGGGGATCTGGCTAATTTTGCCCATCAGGGAGATAAACCTTTACCCGGAATTGCCCCCGTGGCCATGCAGGAGGGCGAATATCTGGCCAATTTATTAATTTCTCGCCTAAAAGGGCAAAGTATTAAACCTTTTCATTATATCGATCGAGGTAGTCTGGCAGTTATCGGCCAAAATGCGGCCGTGGTTGATTTGGGATTTGTCAAGTTTTCCGGGTTCATCGCTTGGTTAGTCTGGGTTTGGGCCCATATTTACTATCTGATCGAATTTGATAATAAATTAGTGGTGATGGTGCAATGGGGTTGGAATTATTTTACCCGCGGTCGTGGCGCTCGTTTGATTACGGGAGAGGGGCAGAATTTAGCCTCGGGACAATTGCCGCAAAATAACGGCCAAAATAATAACAATCTTGCCGTTTCTAACCCGAAGGAAACTCTCTCTCCACCAATTGTGAAAGTGTGAAAAAATAGCCGTGATTATCTAGTTATCAGTTAGCAGGTAAGAACAATCGATCATGAAAATAGAACATCCTAACAGTCTAGAAATTACCCCAGAGGAAAGCCAAGAATTAGAATATTTACGAGTTACAATTGAACGAGCGATCAAAGATGGTGTGATCACAAGAATAGAATTTGAATCGATTAAAACGATCATGTTTTCTAATAAGAAAAATAATCCCGACCAAATCCTCCGGCAAGTGACACTCTATCGCCATTTAGTCGTTGAAAAACTGAATAATAGCGAACTAATTTTTGAATCTCCTCAATAGGTCTAATACTAAATCCGTTGAGTATAGGTTACTTATAAGGACAGGCAAAAGGCAAGAGGCTTCGGCCGTGAGCTCAGCCGAACGGCAAGAGGCAAAAGGGGGAATAAATAATCAGTTTTTAATAACAGGATTTAGTGTAAATCGTCTTTTTAGCTATTTAGTACAAATGCTCAAGCTTTCTCTTCTTTCTTCGCACTTCCCACTATCCTATACCTTCTCCTGCCCTCTGCCTTTTGCCTTTGTTAGCCTATTCTTTTTTGTCGCTACCCGGAAAAGCTCGACCTTGAATATTTTCTAAAGCTGAAACTGCCGCCCTGGAACCAGCGATAATATCTCGTTCTTCTCCCCCTAAATATAAGCGGCCAAAACTGCCCACGGAAGTAACGTGTAGGATATTAATTAAAGCGGCTTTTTCGGCCTGATTAGCGGCAAGGGAAGCGTAGGCGGCCGGTTGCACTTCTAAAACGTATAAAGTCTGTCCTGCCATTAACATCATACCCCGAGAACTACGGTTAATTAATTGGGCTTGGTAAGCGTCAATGTTGCGAATAATTTGGCTAGAGACAATTTGCGGTTTCAGACAATCGCGCTGACTAACGCCTAAATACTGCAAAATTGCCTGGCCGGCCGCCCTGACCTCTCCCTGACTGCTAGAATGGAGTTCTAGGAGTCCGTAGAGTCGTTCTACGAATAGAACCCCCGGACGAACCACGGCGGATTTGAGGGCAATATCGGTGATGCGATTAATCTCGATGCCGGGGGAAATTTCAATCCAGAGGGAAGCATCCCCGGGTAAGGGTAAAAATCCTTGGGCGACTGTACCGATGTAAGCGGCGTGTTGAAGCTGTAAATTGTCAAGATAAACGTAACTGCGAAGTTCTACACCCAAGCTAATTTCTCCCTCTCTGGTCTATCTTAAAAGTTATGGGGACAGCTATAGGTTCTGCCGCCTTATCGATCGCCCCGAGGCTACAGTGAGACCTAAAATATATTTAAGTCCCGTTTCTCTCCTCTGGCCGATCCGGAGCGACGATCAATCAATCCTTAATTAGGGCTTAGGCATTACCATCTTCCACTATAGTATAGAATCGGCTGCCCTTGAATTTGCCGAGGAGAAGGGGTAAAAAACTATAATTATGGGGACAAACTAAGGGAAAAACCAGCATGACGATTCTTTTAGGGGGAGATATCGGGGGAACTAAAACAATCCTGCGTTTAGTGGATTGCCAAAACTCACCGGATAGTCCCCAACCCCTGCTAACCACTCTCGATCAAGAAAGTTATCCTAGTAAACAATACCCCGATCTGGTCCCGATCGTCTGGCAGTTTTTGGCCCGACAAACCACTATTCCCCCAGTGGCAAAAGCTTGTTTCGGTATTGCCGGTCCAGTGGTTAACAATAGTTCCGAATTGACTAATTTAAGTTGGTTCCTAACTGGCGATCGCCTAAGCCGTGAGCTGCAGATTGAGCGGGTAAAATTAATTAATGATTTTGCGGCGATCGGTTATGGGGTGTTAGGATTAGCCCCAGAGGAGCTGCACAATCTACAGTCGGCCCCGGCAGTACCAGAGGCCCCGATTGCGGTTATCGGTGCGGGGACGGGGTTAGGAGAGGGTTTTTTGATTCCTATCTCGAAGGGTAAATATCGGGTGTTTGGTAGTGAGGGTTCCCACGCCGATTTTGCCCCTCGATCGAGTTTAGAATATCAACTATTAAATTATCTCTTGGAACTCTATAATATCGAGCGAATTTCGGTGGAGCGAGTGGTTTCTGGCCCTGGAATCACTTCTATCTATCGATTTCTCCACGATAGTAACTATAGTCAGTCATCACCGGCCATGGCGGAAATTTACCGCACTTGGTTAGCAGAAATGGGTAAACCGCAAAAAACCGTCGATTTAGCGGCTAAAATTGCCAGTTTTGCCCAAGATGACTCGGATTATCTTTGTTATCAAACTATGAAAATCTTTGTCGAGGCCTACGGTGCGGAAGCGGGCAATTTAGCCCTCAAGTTGCTTCCCTACGGAGGATTATACATCGCGGGGGGGATTGCGGCCAAAAATCTTCCCCTAATGACCGAGGGTAGCTTTATGAAGGCTTTTCGGGCTAAAGGTCGGATGAGGGAGCTATTAAGCAATATTCCCGTTCATATCGTCCTTAATCCCCAAGTGGGACTGATGGGGGCGGTTTACTGTGCTAGTCAGCTATGAGCGAGGGTTGACTGGATTTTACCAACGGCGGCGGCGATTGAGGCAAGCGCTCGAAAAAATGTTCTCCATCACCGTTTTCCTGCCCTTGGCTGTGCTTGGGGGGGCTTAGATGTTATTGGTGTTTATCAACAAAAGCCGCTAGAAAGCCGAAAAAATGCCGATCAACAGCTAGAAAAAGTCCTACTGTCCTGTGAAGAAAAAATGTTAAATTCCGACCAGGCCAGTTTTGCCGACAAACTGCACTGGCGCGGTTATGGAAAACAGCCTAGGGCAGTTGCTCTGGCCGGGGGTCAATGCTATGATTAGGAAGACTTTTGCGGGTATAGTTCAGTGGTAGAACGTCACCTTCCCAAGGTGAATGTCGCGCGTTCGAGTCGCGTTACCCGCTTCTGAGGACAATTGTGACGATAACTAGGGCTGGCTGAATAAATGTGAAATATAGATGAGGTAAGGGTTTTGGAGCTTTTGGATGGGAAACAGGTGCAAGGTTTTGAGGGATAGTGGTTCAAAAACCTTGCGTCTTCATCGGCGCTCGCGCTCTGATACACCTTCATTCTCGCCAATCCCTCAGTATAATCTATGACCCTTCACTCTATCACCCTTATAATGATAGATAAGTACCTAAGCAAAATTAATTACACATATCTAACTACCTCTTGCCTTTTGTATGAGTGTTCGTGTTAGTGAGTGTTAGTGAGCGGCTCGAGTCAGCCTCGCCGAACTCTTGTCGAACTACTGATCTCACGCCGAAGTCTCACGCCGAAGTCTCACTGCCGAAGCCTTTTGCCTCTTGCATGAGTGCCTATCCTGACCAAGAAATTGATTTTGCACGACTACTTAGGACGTACCTTTAAATCAATTGACTTATAACAGCGAAATGCGATAAGGGTTTTCGGCTTTTGTAGTATATATGTAGGGGAAAAGTTCAGGAATAAGAAGTTTATTGAGCATTTTGCTTGACTTTTAGGGAATTTTTGGCGATAAAAATAGCGATTTTGACTTAGCGATCGCTATCTTCTAAATATCTCTGCAAATCTTTGGTGCGCTGCTCGGTGACATCTGCCAAACAAAAACCGTAAATCATGGGAGCCATCGATCCTCCCTCATAGGCACTTCTTTCAAATTCGCAACTGCTGTCTCTAAACTTAATCCAAGCTTGTTGGGCGCTAATTAATTTTTGTTGGCGAGAAGCTGACAGTTTTGGCAGTAGTTGTCGATAAACTTGATTTAACTTGCGATCAGCGTTTTGATAAGCTATGCTGGCACAAATGTTCATTTCGCTTTGAGTCTGAGGATTGTTACAGTTAGGGCGTTGAGCTAGTTGCAAGTTCGTCGCTGCAGATGTGGGACTTGCAATGCCACGGGTAGCCATCCCGACAGCAAACAAACTTGCTATGCTTAATATGGTTAGTAAAAACTTACCCATGGCTATTTATTCTATGATCGTAAGAACAGGATAACAGAAATGCGATCGAAGTGATCGGATTGCGAATCAGTAGCGTTTTTAATCTAGCTTTTTAGGAAGCAGACTAGGTTTGATACTAAATCCGTTGAGTAACGCACGGAAAACGGGTTTCTCGGAGAAACCCGTTTTCTACTCATGCACTCATGCAAAAAGGGGAATAAATAATCAGTCTTTAATAACCAGATTTAGTATGATTCATTTATTCGCTTGCTTAACTCTATTTCATTATTTCCAAAAAAGAAAATCAGAGGAATCGGTAACTAAAAAACCCAGACGGGAACTCGTTTATAAGCAGGAGTCCCACAGCGAGGGTCGATTTTAGCTTTGAATAAAACATTGGTTTCGGGATAGAACATAAAGCCAACACCTTCGCGAATCGGACCGAAAATAAGTTCGATATTCTCTAATTTGCCGGCATCTCCTTGGACGGTGACTCGTTGATGTTCCCGAAAGCCTGCTTTTTTGGCATCTTCGGCGTTCATCAATAAACAATGACGGTGAGGCATTCCCCGATATTTATCGCCCACTTGATAAACGACGGTATTATGTTGTCCATAACTGCGTCCCGTTCCGAGAATGAGGGTAATTCCGGGGGCATTTTCCGGTTGGTTGAAATCTTGCTTTTGCGGCGCTTTTAAAGTGGGTAAAGGGGTGACAGACATTTGCGCTTTTCCGGTTGAGGTCGCAAAATGAGGTTCGGTAAAAATCCGTCCGCTAATGGTAAATTCTGTTTGGGTTTGATCTAATTGCCCGATTTTTTGATAACCCGGAATCGTTCTGGCGATTAGCTGACGAATATAGGCGGTGTCGTCTAATCTCGACCAATCGATCGGGTCAGTACCTAAAACTTTGACGGCAATATTTGTTAATAGTTCTACTTCCGAGATGACATCGACATCGGAACCCTGTAGATGACTGCTTCCCCGCTCGTTAAAACGGACAAAATTATTGCCCGATTCGGTGGTTGTCGGGTGAGGATTTTCAAAACGAGCGAAGACGGGTAAAATTACCGTATTTTGTCGGGCTAATCCCTGAAAATGTCCTAAATTTGGCTTGGTGGCTACATAAAAAATCGTATCAATTTGTGCTAAGGCTTTTTTGGCTTGAGTTAAATCTGGATTTGCCCCATAAAGATTACCTCCCAAACAGAAAAGGGTGTTGATTTTTCCCCGTTCGGCCGCTTCAATTAATGCCCTGGTATCATAACCGCCAGTTATATTTAATGGCTTTCCTAAAAGTTGAGAAAGTGCCTCGGCGATTTCCCGACGTAATTTCACCGTAACGCCCATAGAACCGAAGCCCTGTACATTAGAATGACCCCTAATTGGCATGGTTCCGGCTCCGATTTTGCCGGCATTACCTGTGAGTAAGGCCGTGTTAGCGATACTGATGATATTATCGACACCGTTTTCCTGTTGTGTAACTCCCATCGCCCAAGCGAAAACCACGCGCTCTAATTTGCCGAAAAGGGCGGCGGTTGCTTCAATTTCTTCTCGGGATAAACCGCAGGTTTTAGTAATGGTTTCCCAGGGTATTTGTCGGGCGTAATCTATAACAGATTGCCAATTTTCTGTATGGGATTCCAGATAATCCCACCGGACTAAATTTTGTTCGATCAAAGATTTTTGTAATCCGACGAATAGGGCGGTATCACTACCCGGAATCGGCTGTAGGTAGAGAGTAGAAATATCGGAACCGCCCCGCAATAGGGATTTAATCGGAAAAGCGGGCGAGGAGAATTTGACCAATCCGACTTCAATTTGCGGGTTAATAATAATAATTTTACCGCCGCGATCACGAATTTGAATTAATTCATTCATCAGGCGGGGATGATTAGCCGGGGCGTTAGAACCGATCAATACCACACAATCGGCCTGTTTTAAACTTTCCAGACTGACCATTGAAGTCCCAGAGCCGAAAACCTGTTTTAATCCTACGGTCGAGGCGGCATGACAGAGATCGGAACAATCGGCTAAATTATTACTTCCCAATGCCCGGAAAAATAATTGTAAGAGATAGGCGGCTTCATTAGAAGAACGTCCCGAACTATAGGAGGCCAGAGTCTCGGACGGTTGATGAAAAGCTTGTTCGGCTAATCGATAAACTTCTTCCCAACTAATACGTTGATAGTGACTTTCTCCGGCTTTTAAGAGGACGGGATAACTGAAACGACCCAAGCGGTCGCATTCTAAGGAGGTTAGGGACTGTAATTGAGCGAGATGATAGGTTTGAAAAAAATCGGTTTTAATACCTGGCATTAATTCGGAGGTAATCGCCTCGACACTTTTGAGACAACGTTGCAGACTTTCCCCCGCCTCGTTGACAAAACCGCCTTTTTGTCCCCCCGTTCCCCAAGCGCAAGCTAAACAGGCACTTTTATGATTTAAGGTTTGCCAGAGTTTAATCCCTTGAGGAGAGAGGGTTTTTTCTGCCCAATATTGCAATACGGGAAAACCCCCACCCGCCTCAATTTTGTTTGATGTTTCCCGTTCGTTCATCGCTTTTTCTCCCGATTTTTCCTTAAATCCCTCCGATAGGGAAAGTGTACCCAGTACAGTTGAGTTTATCACCATTTTTCAAAAAGTGCATCACCAACGGATAAACGAGAGGGCAAGCTACGGCTGGTTATTGACAATACTCTATGATTGTGATTTTATCAGACTAGGGAGAGGTCTATTAAAATGATAATTCAGATGGATGAAAATGAAGAATTTCAACATTTAGAAGAGATGAGCGCCAATCTCCAAGCAAAACAGAAACGGATTCTGAAAGGGATGTTAGATTATCCGATTCAAATCGATTCGGTAATTCGGATACTTTCGGAACCATCTCGGCAATTGGCAATAACCCATAATAAGTAGTCGTGCAAAATTAATTTCCTAGTGAAGATAGGCAAGAGGCAAGAGGCAAGAGGCAAGAGGTGTTTAGATATGTGTAATTAATTTTGCTTAGGTACTTAATATAACCAGAATACAGAATATCCTTAAAGAATTGGAAAAACAAGGATTGGTTAGTTTTCGCGACTGTCAATATTCTGACAGGGGGACAAGCAAGCTGAAAAGCTTATGTAGCATAAAATACAGACACAGACTCCCAAAAAAGATCAGTCATATTTACCATATATGACCTAAATAACGAAAATGATAAGTGAACTATACCATAAAGTGTTAGAAAATGAACTGGGACGAGCCAGATATCTACTGTTGTTAATGATAGTTGGAACCTGGCAAATACTAAAGCAAGCTAAGTTAGAGATATTAGCTGAAGCCTTACCAATACCAATCCTGTTTGAGAGTCGGAGA
>NZ_JAPZSO010000042.1:0-18551 GCF_027531715.1 Microcystis sp. LE19-8.1F
GTAGGGCATACGGGAACTTTCGGGCTAGATCCGATAAACGCTTGGGGAGAGAATACCTCTACTTTTTCAGAAGCGATTCTGTCTAAGCAAGTAATCTCTTTGAACCAAGAATCCCCGTCGCTTTAGCGCGGGGAGTGTCAATACGAAAAACAAGCGGCGAACTTAAAAGCCTTAGCAATAGACAGTGGTAAAGGGGCTGTTTTGCCCTCCCGGGAAACGGTGCTACAATCCACCTATCAACCCTTAGCCCGTCCTTTATTTATCTACGTTAACGCCCAAAAAGCCCAGTCTAATAAGGATTTACAGCGTTTTGTCGAGTATTATCTCAGTCAAGCTCAAAATATCGTTCAAGAGGTCGGTTATATTCCCCTGAGCGGTGAGCATTATCATTTAGCCAAGGTCACTTTCTTTAACGGGGAAGCGGGAACAGTTTTCGGGGGACACTCAAAATTCGATGTGACTTTAGCCGAATTACTACGCCAGAAAGCCAAGTTTTAGAAACTTAAAATAGGGTGAGATTAACTCACCCTATAAAATTTTATTTTAGCTATTATTGCTGTGATCTTAACCAAAACGACCGCTAACATAATCTCTAGTGGACTCTTGAGCGGGATTTTGAAAGATAACCTCGGTGCGATCATATTCCACTAAATAACCCACTTTACCGCCTTTTCGGGTCGGTTCAGCATTATAAAAAGCCGTTAAATCAGAAACCCGCGACGCTTGTTGCATATTATGAGTAACAATAACTATAGTATATTGGGTTTTCAATTCGTGAATTAATTCCTCAATTTTTAGGGTAGAAATTGGATCGAGTGCCGCACAGGGTTCATCCATTAAAACAACTTCCGGTTTAACTGCAATAGCGCGAGCAATACATAACCTTTGTTGTTGTCCCCCCGATAAAGCTAAACCACTTTCTTTGAGTTTATCTTTAACATCATCCCAGAGAACGGCTTTTTTTAAAGATTCTTCCACTAATTGATCCATATCACCGATGTAACCATTTAATCGCGCCCCAAAAGCGATATTTTCATAGATAGATTTAGGAAAAGGATTCGGTTTCTGAAAAACCATACCAATGCGACTGCGTAACCCGATAGGATTAACGGAATTACCATAAATATCTTGACCGCGAAAGGTAACTTTTCCTTCAATTTTGGCACTTTTAACCAGATCATTCATGCGATTAAAACAGCGTAAAACTGTACTTTTCCCGCAGCCAGAGGGACCGATAAAAGCGATCGCTTTTTTCTCAGGAATATCAAGGTTAACATCACGAACAGCGAGATTAGAACCGTAGTAAACGTTTAAGTTTTTGGTTCTCAAAACTGCATCGGTGACAACATCGGTACTATACATAATCTTTAAAAAAAAAGGAGATGGGTGTTTTTTTAGTGACTGGTAAACAGTAATCGGTAATCAGTGAAAAGAAAACTCCCAACTTGCCACTTCATACTGTTCACTGAAAACTCACATCTGATAACTGATAACTGATAACTGATAACTGATTTAGCCAAAACGTCCACTAACATAATCTTTAGTTGCTTTTTCTTGAGGATCACTAAAGATTTTATCCGTATGATCAAACTCGACTAGATAACCAATTTTGCCACCTTTATCGGTGGGTTCAGCGTTATAAAAAGCGGTTAAATCCGCTACTCTGGTGGCTTGTTGCATATTGTGAGTAACAATAATAATTGTATAACGTTCTTTTAATTCGTGCATTAATTCCTCAACTTTTAAAGTTGAAATTGGATCCAGTGCCGAACAGGGTTCATCCATTAATAATACTTCTGGTTGAGCGGCAATAGCGCGAGCAATACATAATCTTTGTTGTTGTCCCCCCGATAGGGAGAAACCGCTTTCTTTTAGTTTATCTTTTACCTCGTCCCAGAGAGCAGCTCGACGCAGGGAAGTTTCTACTAATTCATCTAAATCGCCTTTATAACCATTTAATCGCGCTCCGTAAACCACATTATCATAGATGGATTTGGGAAAAGGATTAGGGCGCTGGAACACCATACCGATGTATTTTCTGACTTCGACAGGATCCACCTCTTGAGAGTAAATATCTTGGTTATGATAAAAAACTTTGCCGTCAATACGAAAACCGTGAATTAAATCATTGAGACGATTAAAACACCTGAGAATGGTACTTTTTCCACAGCCAGAGGGTCCGATAAAAGCGGTGACTTTATTTTTGGGAATATCGATGGAAACGTCTCGTACTGCTCGATAATTACCATAGTATATATCAGCCTTATCGACCTTTAAAACAGTTCCTGTAGAATGGGAGTTAGAGTTAGTTAGCATAAATTATTTACCTTGAATTTGGCTAATTGAGGAATCAGAAAGATAGGTAGATTTTTACTTAAATATCCTTTTGACTTTTAACTTTTTCCTTGACTTAATAGGTTTTCTGGCGCGTGGCTAAACGGGATAAAATGTTAGTTACTAACACCAAAAGCACCAGAATTAAAGCACCGGCCCAAGCTAATTGCTGTTGAGGGGCAAAAGGGGCAGTAGCAAAGTTGAAAACTAAGACCGAAAGGGTGGCAATCGGTTCAAAGACACCCCGAGGCCAAAAGTTAGAGAATAATGCCGTAAAAATTAAGGAGGCGGTTTCCCCAGCAGCCCTAGCAATTGCTAAAGTCACACCGGTTAAAATAGCGGGAACTGCGGCGGGAAGGACGATTTTTAGGACGGTTTGGTAGTTATAGGCCCCTAAACCCATGGCCGCCCAGCGGATGTCTTGGGGAACGATTTTTAAAGCCTCATCGGTGGTTCTAATAATAGTGGGTAACATTAACACCGCTAAACCGATCGAACCGGCAAGGGCAGAAAAGCCTAAAAGGGCTGTTCCTTCGCCAAATAACGGGGCAACTAGCAAACCGTAGGCGAAAACCCCGACAATAATCGAAGGGACACCCGCTAAAACGTTGGTAGCGAAGCGCACACCCTGGGCAAGTTTGTTATCACCGCTAAATTCCGAGAGATAAACCGCCGCTAAAACGCCAATGGGAACTGCGATCGCTGTGGCCAGGGCGACGACGATAATTGTCCCTAAAATGGCGTTAGCGATGCCTCCTCCTCCTAACCCCGGCGGTGGCGGTAATTTGGTAAAGAGATTGGCGTTTAAACGACCCACCCCTTGCACAAAAACGAAGCCTAGGACGGCAAAGAGGGGAATCACGGTGACAGCTAAACATACAGCCGAGAGAACGGTCATAATTGTCCCCAATAGCGATCGAGGACTACCCGGTTTCTTTTTGAGATTATTGCCTAAATTCGCACTATCCATATCAGTTATCAGTGAACAGTAATCAGTTATCAGTAATCAGTGAACAGTAAACAGTAATCAGTAAACAGTGATTAGTAAACAGTAAACAGTGAAAAGTGAAAAGACAGCAGTAAACTGCCATTTGATGATGATCACTTAATACATACTGCTCACTTAAAACTCAAAACTTAAAACTGATAACTGATAACTGATAACTGATGGCTTAATACTTAGCTTTGACGCGATTAACGATTAATTCGGCGAAGATATTGACTACTAGGGTCAAAACCAACAGAACAAAACCAGCATACATTAAAGCTGATACTTGCATTCCCGAGGCTTCGGCGAATTGGTTAGCCAATAAGGAAGCGATCGTGTTAGCAGGGGCGAGAATAGAGGCACTAATGCGGTTAGAATTGCCGATAATCATCGTTACTGCCATGGTTTCCCCTAAAGCGCGCCCTAAAGCTAACATAATCCCCCCGACAATCCCAGAAAAAGCGGCAGGAATTAAGACTCGAAAAATCGTTTCCCAACGGGTGGCCCCCAAACCGAGGGAAGCTTGCCTTAGATCCGGCGGTAAAGCGGCCAAAGAGTCGCGAGAGATAGCGATAATAATCGGCAGGATCATAATTGCTAAAATAACCCCCGCCGGTAACATCCCAGGACCCCCTAAAGGAGTACTAAACAGAGGAATCCAACTAAAATTAGCATTTAACCAGTTACCAAGGGGTCTGAGGATAGGAATCAATACAAAGATACCCCATAATCCGTAAACAACACTGGGAATAGCGGCCAAAAGTTGTACGAGAAAAACCAAAATTGTCCGCGCATTTAAGGGAATAAAATCTTCGCTTAAAAAAATGGCCGAACCGATACCGAGGGGAACAGCAATCAGGAGGGCAATCAGAGAACTAACGAGAGTTCCGTAGATAACGGGCAGAACTCCGAATTCTTCCCGACCGCGCACGGGATTCCAAGCACTACTGGTCAAAAATCCCAGACCAAAGGTTTGAATCGCTGGTAGGGCCCGAATAAAAATAACTAGGGCAATTAGGAGCAAAATTAGCCCAATAGCGATGGCAAAAGCGGTAGTTAATCCCACAAAGCCTTTATCGAGGATTTTTTCCGATTCTGGACGTTCTTTAAAATTTGAGTCGGGCGAAACTGTGGGCGCACTCATGATTAGGGTTAAAATCCAGCTAGTTTGAGGTAGCTAAGGTCGAAATTGGCCTTTCTACACTATTATTGTAACTTTGAATACATTTTTTCGGCGACTAATCCACCTTGATCGTGTAATCAGGATAGATGACATCGGCGGCGGCGGCTACTCGTTCGCGGACATTTTTCGGCAGGGGAATATAACCAAGGGCGGCGGACTGTTCCTGTCCCTGATTGAGTCCAAATTCGATCATCGCCTCCATAGCTAAAGCTTTTTGGGGATCGTTGTATTTTTTATAAACCAACATCCAACTATAGGTGACAATGGGATAGGAATTTTCCCCCGGCGGATCAACGATAAAAGCCCGCAGATTTTCGGGTAATTCCACCGTGGCTAAGGTGGCAGCGGCGTTAGTTTCATTGGGGATAACGAATTGACCGGCTTGGTTTTGTAAAGTGGCCATGGGCAGGTTATTATTTTTAGCGAAACCGTACTCGATATAGCCGATCGAGCCTTGATTTTGTTGAATTAGGGCAGTTACACCCTCATTTCCTCTACCGCCGAGAAATTTACCTTTTTTGGTGGGCCATTGTACGGCTTTTCCTTCCCCGATACTTTTTTTCCATTCGGGACTAACGGCGCTTAAAAACTTGGTAAAAACTCCCGTTGTTCCGCTACCGTCTGCCCGGTGAACTACGGTAATTTCTTGATTGGGTAGTTTTAAATCGGGGTTATCGGCGGCGATTTTGGCATCGTTCCAACGGGTAATCGTGCCTAAAAAGATGCCTATATATGCTTCCCTGCTTAGTTTCAGCCCTTCTACTCCGGGCAAATTATAAGCCATAACGATGCTTCCCGCCGTCATCGGTAGCAGTAAAACCCCGCGGCTAACTCTGGCCATATCCTCGTCACTCATGGCCACATCGGAAGCGCCAAAATCGATCGTACCTTGAATAAATTGTTCGACTCCCGCCCCGCTACCGGTAGATTGATAGTTAATTAGCAGTTTAGAAAATAGTTGATTGATGGTGACAAACCAGTTTTGATATAGGGGTGCAGGAAAAGAAGCGCCCGCACCATTGAGGGCGACCTCTCCTTGCAGAGGAACTTGGGCGATTCTATTGCTTCCCTCTCCACTGGTTCCCGCCGTATCGCCGCCCCCACAAGCGGTTAAAGTCGCTGTTAGAGTCACTAGGGATAAGGCTGTTAGTAAATTGGTCCTGTTTTTGCTGGGCATAGGATTAATTTTGATCCGTAAACTGCCTTAAATCTTACGCTAAAAGTTACCACTGCTTGGTAAAGAATAGGTTAAGAAGTGAATAAAAAAATATCATGTATTGTCAAGAAAAATTTTCTCGATAACTAGACAAAAATCTCAACTTCTTTTACCATTTATTTTGAGTGAACATTAGTTTTCAGTTGCTGGTTATAATTAAATTAAAAATGAATTTTAGGTTCGATCCCCCCTGCCCCCCTTAATAAGGGGAGGCCGATCCCCCCTTAATCCCCCCTTAATAAGGGGGGTGTCTGAAAGTTTTCAATACCTACCTACTTAAGTCACGGTAAAGCCGCTAACTTTTCCTGTTTAGATAGGGGTTTTCTCTTTCCCTATCATTATAGGGACGTAAAAACAACAAAGAAAAGATTAAGGTTTACAGCCAACACCTAACGCCCTTTTTTTACTTTTTACTTTCTCCTTTTGACACCTATGCTAGAAATTTTTACTCAGCTATCACGTCCCACCAAAGTAGTGGCAATTGTCCTGGGTACTGCCCTAATTTTACCCGCTTGTGCCAATATTAATCCTCAAGACCTAAAACCAATTAAAATCGATGGTTCGAGTACCGTAGCACCAATTACCAACAAAGTTCTCGAAGATTTTAAAGCTAATACCCCTAACAAAGTTTTGGCTGATGTTAAAATTGACGCTAATATTTCAGGAACTGGCGGCGGTTTTAGAAAATTTTGTGCGGGAGAAACCGATATTAATAATGCTTCTCGGCCGATTTCTGTGGAAGAATTAAAAGAATGTGATGCTAATAAGGTAAGATTTATCGAACTACCGATCGCTTTTGATGCTTTAACCGTGGTAGTCAATCCCCAAAATAACTGGGTTGATGATATTTCGACTACAGAATTAAGAACTATTTGGGAACCCGCGGCCGAGAATAAAATCAAACGTTGGAATCAAATTAATCCCGCTTGGCCTGACCAACCGATTACCCTTCACGGACCGGGTAAAGATTCCGGAACCTACGATTTTTTTAGTGAGGTAATTAACGGCAAAGATGCCAGTCGTGGGGATTTTAACTTTAGTGAAGATGACCAAGCTTTAGTTAATGCCGTCAGTCAAGATACGAACGCTTTAGGCTATTTTGGCCATGCTTACTATGAACAAAATCGGGATAAATTAAAAGCTTTGAAAGTTAACGGTATTGAACCAACTCGCGGCAATGTAGAGGATAGTAAATATCAGCCTTTATCTCGTCCTTTGTTTATTTATGTTAATGCCCAAAAAGCCCAAGAGAATCCCGCTTTAGAGAAATTTGTCGAATATTATCTCGATCGAGTTCCCAATTTATTAGATAGTATTGGTTATATTCCCCTACCGGATGAGGCCTATCATTTGGCACGGGTACAGTTGCAAAAATTTGAGGTAGGAACGGTTTTTAATGGCCGACCTCAACCCAATTTAACCATCGGGGAATTACTTCGTAAACAAGCCCAATTTAAAGCTAAGTAACGATTCCCATCTGGAAGGAAAATATATAAAAATTTTCCTGCTGCCATCTGCCCCCTAATATAGCAAGAGGTCGGCCAATTTCAGCCAACAGAGATAGAGAAAAAAAGAGGGGATAAACCCCCCATTCAGCGTATCAATAAACTTGTTAAGTAGCTAGACACAATTAATTACACATATCTAACTACTTTTTGCCTTTTGCCTTTTGCCTTTTGCCCATCTTAACCAAGAAATTAATTTTGCACGACTACTTAATTAACCCTTCGGTGTCGCCCCAAATTGTTCGATGAGGATAGAAGTTAACAGCGATTTTAGATCTTCACAGGGAATCCCTTTTTGTACACAGCTGCCCAGGTGGGCATCTTTACCCACTTTACCCCCCATGTAGAGGTCAACTCCTTCCACGGTTTTGCCGTCTTTGCGCGCTTTTGTCCCCATCAAACCGATATCGGCCACTTGGGGTTGTCCGCAGGAGTTAGGGCAACCGGTCCAGTGCATACGCACACCCTGGGGAATATTTAATTCGGCATCTAACTGACGAATCAAGTCCACAGCCTTATTTTTGGTTTCAATCAGGGCAAAATTGCAGAATTGCGCCCCCGTGCAAGAAACGAGCGCTCGTTGTAAAGGAGTGGGATTGGGGGTAAACTTAGCCAGTAAAGGCTCGGTTAAAAGAGTCGCCATATTTTCAGCCGCTATATTGGGAATAATCACGTTTTGTTCCACGGTTAAACGTAATTCTCCGCTACCATACACTTCGGCAATCCGGGCTAAATCGAACATATCATCGGCAAATAGACGACCAACGGGAATACAAAGACCGATATAGCTCAATCCCTCCTGTTTTTGGGGAAAAACTCCTAAATGATCTCGTTTTTCCCAGTCAATAGCGTCTTTTTCTGCTGCCGTTGCCAAGGGATAACCTAGGTGATTAGCCACCCGAGTGCGGAATTCCTCAATTCCCCACTCATCAATTAACCACATTAAACGGGATTTTTGACGATTGGCACGCAATCCGTTATCGCGGTAAACTTCCAAAATCCCTCGGCATAAATCCACCACTTCCTGATTCGGTCTCACCCAAACATTCATGGGAATTGCCGCTTCACAGCGTTTAGCCGAGAAAAAGCCGCCCACCACGACATTAAAGCCTAATTCTCCCTCTTTATAGGCAGGAACAAAGGCAATATCGTTAATTTCCGCATGAACCGAATTATCCCGGCCCCCCTCGATGGCAATATTAAATTTGCGGGGCAGATTGGTAAATTGATAATTACCTTGACCGTAGTTGGTAATCATATCTTGGACTTTTTGGACTAATTCCCTGGTGTCAATTAATTCATCCGCGTCTAGTCCCGCCATGGGTGAACCGGTAATATTTCTAACATTATCCATGCCCGATTGTACCGAAGTCATGCCCACGGATTTTAGTCGTTGGAAAATATCAGGAATATCTTCGATACGAATACCGCGTAATTGTAGGTTTTGACGAGTAGTAATATCGGCATTGCCATCATCGCCGTAACGCTGCACGATTTCCCCTAAAACTCGCATTTGCTCACTACTGAGAATGCCGTTAGGAATCCGCAAACGCATCATAAATTTGCCCGGGGTGACGGGACGATAAAAAACCCCCACCCATTTTAAGCGATGTTCTAAATCGGTTTTATCCATCGCTTCCCAACCGATTTGGGCAAAATGATCTAGTTCATCTTTAATGGCTAATCCGTCTTTTTCGGCTTTAAATTTCTCGAATTTATTGAGAGTTGTTCCATCTTTTTCAGGTGCTTGTACCACGAATCTATCTCCTTACTGGTCTGTGGGTGTAATTGTTCTAGTTGGTGCGGGTTAGAAATGAAGAAATCGGGATTTAACAATAAGTATTCTTTAAAATACCGTCGTCATTAGCAAAAATTTAGTAATTTACCTAGTCTCTATTTGTTATTTAATTCTTTTTAACTTGGATAATTTTGTATTGTCTGTAACAGAAATCCTTTAACCATCGTGTTTAAGGATTTCTGTCATGCAGTAAGTGCATTGAGATGGGGTGTGGGGTGTGGGGTGTAGGGTGTGGGGTGTGGGCTTCGGCCGTGAGCTCAGCGTTCGACAAAAGCTCACGGCCGAAGCCTGTCTCCTGTCTCCTCTGAATTGTCCTAGGTGAGAAACTTAACCAACTCCTCTAATTTTTGCCAAGCTAACCCACTGGCTAAAATCTCGCGAGCGAGGGCGAAACCGGCAGCATGATCGCCAAAAGTGACCTTTTCTGCCACCTGTAGGGCAAGAGAGGCATTAATCGCCACAGCATCCCGTTGAGCCGGCGTTCCCCCCCCTTGCAGGACATTTTTGAGGATTTCGGCATTTTCTGGCACTTCCCCGCCTTTAAGGGCATTTAAACTGGCTCTGGGGATAGAAATTGACAAGGGATCGATCGCCGACGAAATCACCTCGCCATTATTTAATAAAGCCATATCGGTCAGATCTCCTAACCCCACCTCGTCGAGTTTTTCCCGGCCGTGAACAATAATCGCCTTTGGGGTTCCCATTTGTGCTAAAGCTGTGGCCATGGGGGTGAGAAATTGCCGGTCATAAACACCGATAACTTGACCTGTGGGACGGAGAGGATTAACTAGAGGGCCCAGAAGATTAAAAACCGTGCGAACTTTCAGGGTTTTGCGGAGATTAGCCACACTTTTCAGGGCTGGATGCCAACCGGGGGCAAAAAGAAAGGTCACTCCCACCCCATCTAAAGCCGCCGCTACTTTCTCGCTAGGGGCGCTTAAATTAACCCCAAGATATTCTAAAACATCGGCCGAACCGACTTTACTGGAGGCCGAGCGATTGCCGTGTTTAGCCACTTTTACGCCCCCGGCGGCCGCCACAAAAGCCACGGCAGTGGAAATATTAAAGGTTGAGGCCCCGTCACCGCCGGTGCCACAGGTATCGATAACGGGAGTAGTATGGGGTTTAGGGTCTTCTAAGCGAGATTGTTGCCGTAAAACTCCGGCCATTCCCGCTAATTCGGCGGCCGAGACTCCTTTTGCTTGCAAAGCCGCTAAAATCGCCCCCGATAAAACTTCGGGAATCTGGCCGTTTAACCATCCGGTCATTAATTCTTCAGCTTGGTTAAGGGAAAGGGATTTTTGATCGAGTATTTGCTGCAGTAGGTTTGGCCAGTCTGGAGTGGTCATCGCTGTTCCATTGGTGTGGGGATGGGGCGATATACTATCATAGCGGTTTGTCTGGAGAATTGATCGCTCCTAGTAATTTTTACTTTAAATCGAGCAAACCCTGTTCTTTTAACTTAGGATTAAAACGAATTTCCATCTGTACTCCCCGTTTTTCTAGGGTTGATAAAATATCGTTTTCTACTCGTCTGGATACCTGTTTTAATAACTTGATTTGCCCTACTTCGTCAGCACTTTGATAAATTTCTTTTTCTGTCTCAGTCATGGCTAATTTAGCATCAATTGGTTCTGTCCAGAGTTTTTCATTGCCGATTACTGCCTGACTTTCTCTTAGCCAAGCTTGTTTAATCGATTCGAGAATCGTCCGATTAGGACGCTCGATCAACTGTATTTTTAGCCAATAACAAGCTTGGGGCTGTCGGGCAAGATGTTGTTTTAAACTGAGATAAATATCACGAGAATAGCCGACAAACTCTAAGACTTGTTCTCGCTCAAAAATGGCATAAACCCCGATTTTTCCCTGGAAATCAACACAGATATTACCGGTGGTATCTAGGTAGGGAATATATTCTAATTGTTCGAGATTAGCAAAAGTATCAGACTCATTCATAATTAATCGTCGCTAATTGGTTGGAGATAAGTAGGTAGGTGTTAAAAACTTTCAGATACCCCGCTGATCAAGTAGGGTTGATTCAAGGTAGGGTTGATTCAAGGTAGGGTTGATTCAAGGTAGGGTTGATTCAAGGTAGGGTTGATTCAAGGTAGGGTTGATTCAAGGTAGGGTTGATTCATGAATCAACCCTACCCGTTTAAAATTGTACCAAAAAGTTTTAGGCTAAATTAGTCCCCAAAAATGATCAATTCTCAATGCCTACTGCTTCTCTTAACGAAATTGTTCACGCGGCCCTAAGTGGTCAAGTGGTTTCTTTTCCCACGGATACAGTCCCCGCTTTAGCGGTTTCTCCCCCCTATGCTGCCTTAGTTTTTGCCGCTAAAAAACGGACTTTTGATAAACCTTTAATTCTCATGGCGGCCTCAGCAGCAGATTTATGGGATTATGTCAAGGGAAATCAGGAAGAAAGGGAAATTTGGCGGCAAATGACCGAAAAACACTGGCCCGGCTCCCTAACTTTGGTTTTACCTGCTTCTGAAAAAGTACCAAAAGTTCTTAACCCTAAGGATACTAGCACGATTGGTATCCGAGTTCCCGCTCATGCGATCGCAAGAGAAATTCTTGGTCGAACTGGTGTTTTAGCGACCACAAGTGCTAATCTGTCAGGACAAGAGCCTTTATTGACTCCAGAAGCGATTATGACTACTTTTCCCTCGGTGACGGTGTTAGCTCCCACAGAAAGGCAAGCATGGGGAATAATCAATAGTGGACAACCCTCCACCGTCGCGCGTTGGCAATGTCAAAGATGGGATATCTTACGACAAGGGGCAGTTTTTCTGTAAATATGGACGATATTGACGCTTTAAAACGGGAATTACAGCAAACTCGCCTCGCTTATCACATGGCTGTGGCAATTAATCACCTCAAAAGCAGTTTTTTGGGACGGGTTGCCCACGAATTGCGATCGCCATTGAGCAGTATGATCAGTCTCCATCAAATGATTCTCGCCGATCTTTGCGAAAGTCCGGCCGAAGAAAGGGAATTTATCGCCCAGGGGCAACTGGCGGGCCGTAAACTGATGGCAATGCTCGATGAGATGATTAATCTCTCGAAGCTAGAGTCTGGTACTATACCTCTGGAGCGAGAAATTTTTTCTTTAACTAAACTCTGGCAAGATTGGGCAAGTTTAACCTATTTACAGGCAGCTAATCGCAATATTAAGCTTAAATTTAGTCCTTTAACCGATGATATTGCTATTATTGCCGATTATCAACGTTTATCCTCCGCTTTTGTCCTTCTCGTCGATGCAGCGATTGCCAACTTAGCGAGTGGCTCTATTTGTATATCGGTAAGCACTCTTGACGAGAAAAAAGTCACTATTAGTCTAGAATTTCCGGGTGAAATCCCTCTTTGGCAAATGCCAGAAATTTCCCCTTTGAGTTTAGAATCAAAGCCGGAAGAAGTAAAACAATTTACTCAAGCTCTCGGTCTTTCTCCCGGTCTTAAATTCCAGTTAGCGAAGGGAATTATCGAAGTATCGGGGGGGGAAATGAGCTTAGATCAAATCGATAACAATAGTCAGGACAAGCTCACAGAGATCGTTTTTTCTTTACCTCGATCGCCGGACAGGAAAACTCCTCGGGATAACGATTAAATAATACCATTGTCGTCGTGGCGTTGCTTTGGAAACCAATGCGCTGGTAAAATTTTTCTTGGTTAGTAGTCATCAAATAGACTCTTTCCACCCGATTTATTCGGGGATGGGCCAAAACTGTTTCTACTAATTTACGCCCTAAACCCGCTCCCTGATAATCGGGATGAACGATCACATCCCAAATAGTTGCCCGATAAATGCCGTCAGAAATGGCGCGAGCAAAACCAATTAATTGCGGATCATTCCACACCGTCACCACCGGATCACTATAGTCAATTGCGGTTTCTAAATCTTCTAAACGGCGATCAATTGCCCAAAATGCGGTTAAATTAAATAATTCTCGTAGTTGCAATAGATCTATCTTGCTTTTATCCTCGTCAAACTGAATCTGACTACAATCAATCATGATATTTCCTTAGTCTAAGACTAAAAAATAGGGGAAGATATAGGGACGAGAAAGAGGATTCATGCTCCCTCGGGCTAATTTATGAGCAATTTTCCCTAATCTATTGTGTTTGATTATACTAAATGTCTAAGATAATCTCTAGTTGATTTATCGTGATTTCTTGACAAGTTATTAATCAGTGATCAGTGATCAGTTATCAGTGATCAGATGAGAGTTTTCAGTTCACCTGATGGTTCTTCGGTTTGTGTGATGCAATGGACGGAGTTCTAAGGGATGAAATCCTTACAGAGAAAGGCATTCTGCGATTTTTGTCAATTTCGCTCTAGAACGAACTAATCAATTAACTCTCTTGTCAAATAAGGATTTAGTCGATTTAGGCCACCTGATCGAACCATACCAAGTAACGAAGAACCTAATTAATTGGCAAGAGTTCTAATTAGGGCTGGCTGAAAATTACTGGAAGCCTTACTAGAAAACGATTTTAGGACTTTTTTAGCTAAAAAAGTGCAGGAAACAAACGTTGAGAAATCGATCCGAGGGACTCAAAACCCTGGCACTTTCCGGAGGCGATTGCAAAGGGTTCTGCTTCCCAGTGCGCGAGGTCATTCTGTTATTCTGACCTCCCCGACCGACTCCCCAGACTCCTGACTCCCCAGACTCCTAACCCCACCAACAAACTTTTTGCCGCAAACCCTAATTATAGCGCCAGTTTTCTTGCACTTTAACTTGATTAAGTTGTCGCAGTTTAGCAATAGATTCAGCAATGATATTCATAGAATATTTACATAGATGATGATAAGTTTTGAGTAGAATCATTAGTAAAATTTTTACTGACGCTAGTTTCTGCTCGCGTATAAATATAGGTTTCAGGTTCTTTTAATTTTTCGGTCTTAAATATTTTTTCTGCTCTTGCCCATAAATCTGTATCTTCTCCATAGATCATGTGTTTAAATCCTTGCAATTCAAAAAATACCTTTCTTTTGCCGAAAAATGTCGGTCTTAAAACACATTTTTTTAAGTTAATTAATTTGTCTGATTGATAATAATCTGCAACTAAAATATTATCTTCGCTGAAAAACCATCCTTCAATCAAGTCAATTTCTGGATGAGCTTTCATATATTGTAATCGTGACTCTAAATGATTAGGCTTATAAGCATCGTCACTATCGAGAAATGTCAAATACTTACCAAACGATGCCTGTATTCCTGCATTTTTGGCATAACATTGTTTTTTATTTTTATGCTTTAAATAACGAATGTTATTGTATTTCTCAAGATAGGGATTAACAACTGCAAAAGTTTGATCACTGCTACCATCATCCACTATTACAAGTTCCCAATTGGTAAAAGTTTGATTGAGGACACTATCAATACCTTTATTCAAGTAATGAGCGCGGTTATAGGTACAGACAATAATGCTAATTTCAGGATTAATATCAAAATTGATCGGACTCATAAGACACTCCCAATTGTAAGTTTTGTCAGTTGTTATTTTTGAGCGACAATACAGGTAGCTACTGGAAAATCAGGATGAAAAGCATCTAATTCTTCAGTAGTTAATTCTTCGGTAGCTATGCCATGATAACTAGCTATCACACTAATAGGATTGCCATAAACATATAATTTTTGCTGGGAGAATTTTCTAAACATCCAAGCAAAAGCATCTGGTAAAGGCCGCCAATAGTCCCTAGGTATAGCATGAAGTCTCTGTGCACTAGGAACCATGACAAAACATTTCCCCCCTGGTTTTAACCAAGTGTAAATATTTTCTACAACTTGCCAAGGTGCATAACAATGTTCCAAGACATTAAAAGTAATAATAGAATCAAATGACTCTGGTTTGATGATAGAGCCATCGTGAGCATCACCGACTATATCTATTCCTAAACCTGGTTCTATATTCATAATTTGATATGATGAACCTAGGTTAATTCCATAGAAGTCTTTATTTGTACCACCAATTTCTAGAATTTTTCCAACTATTTGTGGTTTGATTTCTTGGATAAATTTGTTTAAATAATACCGATCAACTGGTTTCCCCCTAGTTAAACCAAATACATGACAGATGGGAACACTTTTTTTCAAATCTCCCCAGTTGAGAGAATGGGTAGCAACTGATAATAAACCTATTTTTTCTAGGTAGATCACTAATTGGCAAAAACTCTCAAAACTATTGATTTGTTCTAAGTCATTGATCAGGTTAGTTTTTGCAAAAAACTGGGTTAATACTTGGTAAGTATTGTGGCTTAATGGTGTAAGCTTATATTCTTCGTCTTTTTCAATAAAGCCGCAAAAACCTTTACCAAAAAGCGTGAGGCTTTTATCTGATAAAAAGATGATAGCGTTGTTGGTTAAATGTTGATATTTTTCTATTTCTGTAGTAACTTGCGCGTTAATTGGTGCTGATTTGACTTGTTGAAATATTTGATAGGCTGATTCAAGATCATGTTCATGTACAAATATTTCTAAAATAGTTAACCAAGATTGGTAAGGAATAATTTCTGGTGAGCGTTGACTCCAAGTAAAGATAGCGTTTACTTGGGAGTTTTCAATTTTTAAGAAGGCGTTGGGTATATATTTTCTAGTCATTTTGTTTGTTTCAGTAAAGATTGATTTTGACGACTTGTCAATTTTTTGCTTTATTTTAACCTATTTGAGATTACCTCCTCAATAATATCCACAGCACGAGGAACCCCTCCCGCTTTTTGGATAGCAGTTTTTAATCTAAGTGCATTTTCTTTATAAGATGGTTGCGTTAGCACTTCTTGAATAGCTTGGCGTAATCTATTGATTGTCAAACTTGAAGGAGTAATAAATTTCCCGACGCCACTCCAAGCAATACGGGTAGCCACTCCTGCTTGATCATTAGCAATAGGAATAGCTACTATAGGTACACCATAAAACAGAGATTCTAGTACCGTATTTGTTCCAGAATGGCAAATAGTCAAACTGGCTTTTTGTAATAATTCTAATTGTGGTGCATATTTAACGACGATGGGATTTCCTGGTAAATTAGGTAATGCTTGAGTTGCTAATCCACCTCCTAGGGCAATTACTAATTGTGTATCTAAACCTACACAAGCTTCAGCAATTTTATAAAAAATATGAGTGAGGCGATTTTGCAATGTACCCATTGAAGTATAAATTAATGGTTTATCATTCAATTTTTCATAGGGGAAATCAATTGTTTTTCTCCCTGTAGAATCAAAGTGAGGTCCGGTAAAATGGAGAATTCCGTTTAAATCATGTCTGGGGTATTCAAACTCTGCTGGTTGTTGACTAATAATTGCTAACTTAGAAACAGAATAGTAATCATTAATATTTCTGCAAGCAGGCATACCATACTTTTGGCGATATGCCGAAATCACTTTGTAAATAGGTTGGGAAAAACGAGAAATTACTCCATATCCCAAACGATTACGCAATCTTGCCCACCAAGCAGGGTTATATTTCCAGGTTGTAAAAGCTGGGGGAATAGTATTATCAAAACCATTGACTAGCGCCGAAGAAGCTGTCACAAAGGGAATTTTAAGGAAATCAGCAACAGTGCTACCACCGTATATACATTCATCAATTATCAGTGCTTCTATTCCCGCATCTTTAATCACTTGTGGAGCATTAAGTAAAAATGAAGCTGTTGTTTTTTCAGATAAACAAATTGTGTAACGCAATGCCGCTAACCCAGTGAGTTTTCCTAGCTCTTCATAAAATTTTGCCGTTGTCCCTACAGGAAAATCAACTGGTGAAATAGCGCGAAATTCTAAACCAGCAACTTTGGCATTTGCTTCTGCATCAGGCATACCTAATACTGTCACACGATGTCCTCGTCTTTGGAGTTCGCGTCCCAAAGTATTCATTGTGTTTAAATGTCCAGTAGCGGCTGGACAGATAGAGCCAAAATGTGTCATGATTTTTTCCTTTGTTTAATTATTAAAAACTATTTTTTCGCTACACTATCTTATCAACTAGCATGGGTATCATACCAAGGTTCGATAACTTGAAATTTTTCTAACAGCTTTTTGCCGAGATTGACCTTATAAATAAACCCATTCATTCTAAATATTTGATAGTACAAAAAAATGCGTTTGTAGAGATTGATAGCTTGAGTTTCTGAAAGCCATTTTCCTGGTGTTTCTTCTCCAAAAAGTCCGCTGGAACCAAATTCAAATTGATGTTCAAAGTATTTACCTTCTTTTTCCGGGAAAGGACACACTTGTTGGGATATTTTCCGTTGGTTAATAACTTTAAATTTTTGATACCCAAGTTCTTTCAATATTTTAAACTCTTTTAGCAAATTATTCCAAGACGTTTTATCTGATTCTATGGATATAAATTTTGGTTTACTGTCGAATTGCCGTAAGGCTTTAACACATAACAAGTCTGCCCCTTCAATATCAACTTTTAGATAATAGGGAATCCCAAATTCTTGTAAAATGTTTTCAAATTTAGCACTTTTTACCGTGATTTCCAGGGATTTTGTCCCATAGAACTCGTTTCTTTTCACCCAATCTGGAGAAATTGTCCCCCAAACACTATGATTTAGGTTAGTATAGAAAATAATCTCACCTTCTTGTGGGGCTATAGCCAGATTCAGAAGTTGTAGTTGACCATCATTTATATAGGATTGTAGTCTATTTTTTGTGGTTTCATAAAGCTGAGGATCAGCTTCTATACCCACTACGCAAAAACCTTTTTTTAAATAGTATTCAGTATCTTCGCCCTGATGAACACCAACATCTATGATTAAGTTCTTATTCATGATCAATTTCTGAGGACAAGACAAAAGGCTTGAAAAGTAGGCGGGAGTAGGTTTGATGAAACATAGAACCAATCTCCACAACCCTATGAACCAGTATAGCATCTAAAGCAAGCCCTTCAACCCCCTAACCGTGATGAGCGTATGCGCTTCCTCGAAGAGATGGTAAAAATTTTTCCCACCGCTGAGATTCGTTGTCTGGGTGGGGACTGGGAGTTTGTCGGTCAAGCTTGGTTACCTTATCTTCTCCTGGAACCTTCCCTGTTTTTCCGAATCCGAATTCCAGCTACTGACAAGTAAGTTAACAAGGGAAAACCGCAATGACAATTCATGTAATAAAATCGGTTAGAATCTCATCTGGTTCATCGTCCATGTCATCCTCATCTAATTCATCAATAAAATCGACAGCAGCAGAAAAATTAGCAGCAGCTAATGTCAAAGACTGCTGAGATTGCAGTTGCGCCAGGAGTTGTTCGAGATTTTTTAAGCGAAATGATAGAGAATCAACCTCTTGTTTGAATTCATCAATCTTGTTAGTTTTAGCCTGCAATAACTTCAATTCATCTTGAAGAATTGGCAATAGACCTCTTGCATAATTTTTTTATGGTATAATATAAGGTTTTGCTTTTTTCTCAATTCTTAGATTGAAGTGGAAAAAAGAATAAAATGTGATCTTAGGTCAGGAAATCATCTATAATTTTGCTATGTTTATTAGCAAAATTATGGATTATCAAAACTTATCAGATGAACAA
>NZ_JAPZSO010000081.1:0-4922 GCF_027531715.1 Microcystis sp. LE19-8.1F
TGCGTGTAAGCATCTCACCGAAAAACTAATGCGCGGGGGGTTTGGGGGCGGCGCCACGCCCCCAACGGGGGGTTTGGGGGGTAGAACCCCCCAAAAGCTTGGATTGAGTAATCAGATCTGAAGTAATACGGCCATCCGTTGAGTCTAGGCCACATATCAGGAAAGAAACTCCTGCAAAAGGGGGAATAAATAATCAGTTTTTAATAACCGGATTTAGGATCAGAATATTTTCATGCTTGACGGTGTAACTTGTTGCATCGGGACTGACTTATTTATCGCTATTACCCAATTGGGTTAAAGCAGTCCCGGTGAGACGACAAATTTGCCACTCTTTGAAGACCTTAGCCCCCATTTTTCCATAAAAATCGATCGCCAGTTGATTCCACTCTAAGACAGTCCATTCTAAAAGTCCTGCATCCCTAGCGACGGCAATTTTAGCCACAGCCATTAGTAAAGCTTTCCCGATACCTTGACTGCGATAATCGGGTAAAACGAAGATATCTTCTAGGTAAATCCCCGGTTTAGTTATAAAGGTGGAATAGTTAGCAAAAAATAGCGCAAAACCGACTATTTTACCCTCTACTTCCGCCACCAATGCTTCGATGTAGGGTTTTTCTCCGAATAAATGATCCCCTAAAGCTTGACTATTTCCTGTCATTAAATGGCTGAGTTCTTGATAGGCTGCTAAGGCAACAATTAAGTCAAAAATAGCCTTGACATCGGTAGCAACGGCAGCACGGATGGAATAATTCATGATTGCTGGTCAAATCTTGATTTTAATGCTGATGATGTTTATGGGGAGATTCAGCAGGGGGAGAATTAAGATTGGAAAAATGGCCGTTATTTAATCCCATCCCAACGCTACCAATACTGAAAAGTCCCATGGAAACAAAACCGGCCGCAATTGTCCCCATGGCCACGGTTCCAATGGAAACTATTCCCATAGGAACAATACCGATGGAAATAACGCCCATGGGAACAATGCCAATAGAAATTATACCAGTGGGAGCAATACCGATCGACAACCATTTTCGCCCGGAATTACCACAACTATTCTCTTTTTCTTGACCTAGATTGGAATCCATGCTTTTAACCCTGAAGATGCTTTCAGCCTTCCCATCCTAGGTTAGGGGTAGAATTCTTGTCAAAAGACCGCTAGTCAAAATGGAAGTTAATTTTTTATAAAAACTATTGACTTTTAATCTCAGTTATGTATTGGCGGGATACCAGCCACGTCGAGAATTTTTGGGACTAAATCCTCCCGTTTAATCGCCATGATGTGGACACCTTGACATAACTGCTGGGCTAATTTTATTTGTTCGGCGGCGATTTTGATACCTTCTTCGAGGGGATGGGCTGCATCGGCGAGTCTTTGAATGATCTGGTCGGGAATTTGTACCCCCGGCACATTTTTATTTAAAAATACGGCATTTTTAGCTGATTTTAACAGAAAAATTCCCGCTAGAACTGGTTTATCGGCGAGGGAGGCCACCTGTTGCATGAACTTATCAAGGCACTCGAAATCCGTAACTAATTGACTTTGAAAAAACTGCGCTCCCGCTTCGATTTTACGCTCAAAACGGCGTTGAAGACCAGACCAACTTTTTGACTGCACATCGACGGCAGCCCCAGCAAAAAGTTCTAGGGGTCCATCCGGTAAAGATTTATCGTTAAAGTCAAAACCTTTATTTAATTTATCGATTAATTTTAACAAACGTACCGATTCTAGGTCAAAAACTGCTCTAGCTTGGGGATGATCTCCTGCTTTGACGGGATCTCCAGTTAAAGCTAGTATATTTCTCAATCCTAAAGCATGAGCGCCCATTAGGTCTGCTTGTAATCCGATCACATTGCGATCGCGACAGGCCATTTGACAGATGGGTTCGATGTCGTGTTGATAGAGAATAGCGGAGGCTGCCAGAGAGGACATTCGCACTACGGCGCGACTGCCATCGGTAATATTAGCCGCATGAACGCGATTTTTTAGCCAGAGGGCCATTTCTAGCATATGACTGGCATTACCACCTTTCGGGGGAGTAATCTCGGCTGTAATCAAAAATTCTCGGTCTTGAACCGCGCGTCGTAAACGAGTAGTCATCAATTTATCTAGGTTTTAATCATAAATTTTATAGTAGATTTAGCCCGGAAATGGCTCTTAGGCAAGGAATGATCATCGGGCGGCGCTGTTTTATACTGGTCAGTGCTGGTGCTTGGCTGATATCAGATAAGTTAACTGGCAGGAAAAAATTTCTAATGTAGTATAATACACGGACAGTTTAACCAAATTCGTTTACAAGTGTAAAGGACAACCGATTCGATCGAGCGATCATGCCAACTCTTTCTCGTTTACCTACTAAAGACAAAAAAGAAATCATGCCCCATCCCCTCAAAATCGTCGCTTTAGGAGATAGCCTTGTTTATGGCTATGGCGACCCCGTGGGTGGCGGTTGGGCCGAGCGCCTACGTCGTTTGTGGATGGAAAGTGCCGGTCATGCCCTGTATAATTTGGGGATTCGCGGCGATCGAGTGGTACAAGTGTCCGAACGTTTAGAACAGGAATTTCGTCTCAGGGGGGAAATTCGCAATCGTCTTCCTGACCTGATTCTTCTCTCCGTCGGTGTTAATGATACAGCCCGTTTAGGCCGGCCCGATGGTCGTACTTATACCGATCACGATCTTTTTCAAACTCAAATCGAACATTTACTCGGCCGGGCCCGTTCTCTTTGCCCGGTTTTGTTTATAGGTATGATTCCCGTGGATGAGCGGAAAATGCCCTTTTTAGATTGCTTTTACTTCAACCATGGCGATCAGTATCGTTTTAAGGAAACCACTAAACAAGCTTGTCTAGAGCAAAATATTCCCTATCTCGATTTATTTGATCTCTGGATGGACCGGGGTGATCTGTGGTGCCAAGAAAGATTAATGCAAGATGGACTTCATCCCAATGTCCAGGGCTATCAATCAATTTTAGAGGATATTTTAAACTGGTCGCCCCTCACCTCCTTTGTCGGTGTGGATGGTTTTATTCAACCGTTTACAGGAATTGTAGAAAAGTGATGTCCTCTGTTCTCAGTGGTTCTAGCGGTGTTACAGAAACCGTAAGAGACAGTAAAGAAACTGGTCAAACTAATCCTATTGAAAGATTAAATAATCATCTTCGACAAAGAGTTTTTAGAGCGTCGGGGTCAGTGACCGTCTATATTGTAATGTAACCGAACTTACCCCATACATACCTAATACAATGCTGAACAGACAATTGCGCTACTCGTTCAAAATGTAGTAAATTAAGGGGCAAAATTTGCCAATCATTGCTCTGAATTTGTGACTCAATCAATTCTCGGAAAGGTGAATCAAAAGTTAATTTTCCCAGACTATATTTGATCGTCATTTTCCAAAAACTACCTTAACTAAGATAAACTAGATTTTCTCTTTCATTAATCATAATTTTATGGTTGTCTCTCAATTGTTTATTATTAATGACATACCAAAGAAATATATGAGTATCTATTAAAAACTTGAGCATAATTATTGATAATCTTCAAAATCAGTTAAAGGAGCATCAAAATCATCGGCTATCCAAAATTTTCCCGCAGCACTTCTCGGTTGAAGCGGTGGTTTCTTGGCTAACTTTACAGGACTTAATTTAACTACAGATTCATTATTTTCTGTGATGATAATTTCTTCACCTTTAAGTACAGCTTCCAATAACTCATTTAAGTTGATTTTTCGCTTGTTTTAATTCAACTGTAGTCATTAGTTTACCTCACTGATTAACAACACAAACATTAGTTTAATCTCAATCAAGAAAAGCGATGGATTAAGTTATATCTAGGGTTTGCTGAATAAATGTGAAATGTAGGCAAGGTAAGAGTTTTGTGGCTTTACGAGCGAAACAGGTGCAAATTTTGAGAGAATCGTCGTTCAAAACCTTGCGTCTTCATCGGCCCGCGTCCTGTAGGGGCGAAGCATTCGGGCAATAACCTATCGGTGAAACCGTAGATTTTCTATCCGAATGCTTCGCCCCTACTTTTTGCCGCAAACCCTATCTATATCCTTACTTTTAATCATGATACCAATACTCACCCCCTGTCAGGAATGTCAGACACATTCTCATACTTTCTAGCGGAATTATCGCCATTAGCCTGTAGTAGTAGTAGGTTGGGTTGAGGAACGAAACCCAACACACAATAATTGTTATGATTTCTTGGAGCAGGTTGAAAAATCGATCTTCTATGTCCAGCAACAGCACAACATCAGTGAAGAAATCGGCACTCGGCAAGGGGCAGTATGAAAATGGGATCACTTATTTAGATTTCAGATGGTATATGGTAAAATTTGCATAATTCAGTAAGATTAGTATTATCCTATATTATTTCAACTCAACTTCCTATGAGTAACAAATCTACGATTAAATTGGTGATCGCTTTTAACGATCCTAACCTGGAGCCTGAAGAACGCGACGAACAAGCCCAAGTATTACTGACAGAACTACAACAGGCAGATGAAGTTGAATCGGTTAAACGTATTCTTGATCCCAATCCCCCTGAAGGTAATAAGTCGTTGGGCGGTTTTTTGGGAGGAATGTTAATGACCGAAGTTAACCCCGCTAATGGGAAAAAGTTGTTAGGGTTTCTGGGCGATCGCCTGGGAGGTAAACCGATAGAATTGTCGGTAGAGGCCAATGGTCGCAAGTTGACGGTTAAGGCTCACAGTCGAGAAGAATTGGAAATGGCTATTAAAGCGGCTCAAGACTTTATCGGGAGCATCTCACTTACGCGATAAGTAATTATACTTAGCCTAAAAGCCACTCTTAATCGTGTCTTGGAACGAAATAGAGGCTTTTAAAGACTGCGTACATGGAGAATTAAAACAAGAATTACCCTCGAAAAGCCTATTTTTCCACTAAGTATTTATGCTCATTG
>NZ_JAPZSO010000027.1:0-40706 GCF_027531715.1 Microcystis sp. LE19-8.1F
CTTTAAACTCTAAGACAAACATTTTACGCAGGGGGGACTTAGACAAAATCAGTATAGCACAATAAAAGTTAAGTTAACAAGATATAGTTTAAAAAGCCGTCCTAAAAGGACGGGGCTTTAACCCAAAATTTCGGTAAGCTAAGACGCATTTAAAGCGCTTATTCTTAAGATTAGCCGAATCTCCCCCAATCCCTTTACTGTTGCCTCTTGCAAGAGTGCCTCTTGCCTCGTCTCAACAAGCAATTTAAATGCGCGGGCAGCTTATCTAAGCTCTCCTTCTGTGATTCGGTTAGCATAATGATTAAAAATTAATCAAACAACCGCTAATTATGATCAACCCTGGGAAGAAGCATTAAGCGAATATTTTTAAGCGTTTTTATGCTTCTTTTTTCCTGAAGTTCACCGATTAATTGAGGTTCTTCGGTTTGTGTTATGCAATAGACGGATTTAGAAGGAGTGAAACCCTTACGTAGAAAGGTATTCGGCGATTTTTGTCAATTGTTTTCGATCTAGAACGAACTAATCAATTAAGTCTCCTGCCAAATAAGGATTTAGTCGCACCTGAGCGAACCATACCAAGTAACGAAGAACCTTAATTGATTGGACAAAAATTCCCGAATCTCCGTACATTTTTGTGGATTAAGTGGGATAAGCTAAGACGCATTTAAAGCGCTTATTCTTAAGATTAGCCGAATCTCCCCCAATCCCTTTACTGTTGCCTCTTGCAAGAGTGCCTCTTGCCTCGTCTCAACAAGCAATTTAAATGCGCGGGCAGCTTACCAACATACGCCACCTGAAAATCAAACTCCGAGAAAATCTCACTTTAACTGATAGTTGATAACCGATTCCTTGATGCTGTTATTCCCAAATTGGACCGGCTGCAATTATTTCTTGGGAGGCAGTGGTAAATTGACGGAAATTTTCCACGAAACGATGGGCCAATTCTCGCGCCTGTAGGTCGTAGGATTCGCCATCTTGCCATGCTTGTCGCGGGTCGAGGATTTTTTTGGGAACTCCGGGGACAATTTCGGGGACGAGAACTTGAAAGATGGGATGAGGATGGAAAAAGACTTCCTCTAAATCGCCATTTAAAGCGGCGGAAACCATAGCGCGGGTGTGTTTGATCGAAATGCGATCGCCGACTCCGTAGGGACCGCCGGACCAACCGGTATTAATCAGATAAACGGAGGTTTCGGGGTGTTGTTCTAAACGTTCCCCTAACATTTGGGCATAGACAAGGGGTGACAGAGGGAAGAAACATTGACCGAAACAACTGGAAAAAGTCACCTGTGGGGCGGTGATTCCCCGTTCCGTTCCCGCTAATTTGCTAGTATAGCCGGAGAGGAAATGATACATCGCCTGGTTCGTGGTTAATTTGGCGATTGGTGGCAGTACCCCAAAAGCATCGGCAGTTAAGAAGATAATAGTTTTCGGGTGGGTTCCCATGCCGGACACGGCACAATTAGGGATATAACGCAGGGGATAGGCGGCGCGGGTGTTTTCGGTCAAACGTCCATCATCGTAGTCGGGAAGGCGATTATCGGGGGAAAGGATCACGTTTTCGAGAATAGTGCCAAATTGAATCGCCGCCCAGATTTGGGGTTCGTATTCGGCACTTAAACGGATGGTTTTAGCGTAACAACCGCCTTCAAAGTTAAAAATGCCGTCTTCTGACCAACCGTGTTCATCGTCACCGATGAGGCTGCGTTTAGGATCGGCGGAAAGGGTGGTTTTACCCGTACCGGAGAGACCGAAAAAGAGGGCTGTATGACCGTGTTTATCGATGTTAGCGGCACCGTGCATCGGTAAAACCCCTTGTTTGGTCATCAGGTAGTTCATCATCGAGAAGACGGATTTTTTGATTTCGCCAGCGTAGCGAGTGCCACCGATGAGAACGATTTTTTTGGCCAGGTTGAGGACGATAAAGGCTTCGCTGTTCAGGTCGTCATCCTCGGGATCTCCCTGTAACCCCGGCAGGGCAATCACGGTAAAATCAGTTTGATGGGCAGCTAGTTCGATCGCACTGGGCCGGAGGAATAACTGATGGGCAAAGAGGTTATGATAGGCGATTTCGGTGACAACGCGCACGCCAAAGCGACAATTAGGATCGGACCCGACGTAACCATCGAAGATATATAGGTCTTTTCCCTGCACATAGGCGAGGACTTTTCGGTATAACTGCTGGAATTTTTCCTCGCTAATCGGGGCGTTATGCTGATTCCAGTCGATTTCCTTTTCGCTATTGGCTTCTTTGACAATGAATTTATCTTTGGGGGAACGACCGGTATATTTACCCGTTTCCACCACTAAAGCCCCATTATCGGCTAAAACGCCCTCATGATGTTCGATCGCCTGTTCGACTAATTGCGGTACGGAAAGATTGCGATAAACGCGACCGAGATTTTTCATGCCTAGGTTTTCGAGGCCGTAGGTGGGATGAATTTGATTTTCTAATTCGTAGTAGAAATTGACATTCTCCATGCGATCGGGCAGGGGACAAGAGATACTATCATTGGTCAGCGTGTGTAGAGTCGGCATAACCCCAATTCTCCTGATAATTTAGTTGTCGGTTTAGAGCTAAGTTCCAGGTCTCTGATTAGTGCAGTTATAGAAACTAGAAAAACTCCGTTCTCTGTCCTTTTCACTCCCAGACACCTAAGGAGCTATATTAATTAGTTTATTTGACGATATTTGCCTGATTAATCTGGTCTTTCGCTGTCGGTAAAGCCAATCTTAGAGCGGTAATTCAGGATTATTTGCGTATTTACCCCTCATCTCCCAGTCAGGGTTTTTACCTTTTCCCTCTTGCCGATCTAACTGCTTTTTCTAGATATTTTTAGTCTATCTGTACAATAGGATACAGACGATGTTTTTTTTACAAAAATTAACAGCTAAACAAAATTGGTCAGCTAATCTAGCAGTTAAGCTGCCCGCGAATTTAAATTGCTTGTTGAGATGAGGCAACAGGCAACAGGCAACAGTAAAGGGATTTGGGTAGATTTAGCCAATCTCAAGGATAGGCGGTTAAAATGCGTCTTAGCCTATCTTCATGGTGGCGTAGGAAGTCTCTGGTTTTGGGCAACGTCAGAACAATAGCTGGTCGTCCGGAGATGATGCCAAGGATCCTAAACGTGGTCAAATCGATTTCACCCCTAATCAAAAAAGTCGATTGACACAGGGACCAGTTAGCGGCCAAAATTAACTCTATTAGCCGTTGGCAAGCTTTAGAATTGATTGTGTAAGTAGTCGGACATAAATTCTGTTGTCTATCTTAAGAAATGTAAATTGCCGCAATTCTTACTGACGACCGACGACCGGCTACTGACTCCTTACCCCACAGTTAACTTTACTTTTGTCCAACTACTTAACAGGTTAATTAAGTCTAGCTCGATCTCGAAAAAAAACAACTAATAATGATCATCGCGGGAGAAAGAAGCGGAGTCGGTAAAACTACGATTACTCTGGCAATCTTGGCCTATTTAATCAGTCGTGGCGATCGAGTGCAATCTTTTAAAGTTGGGCCAGATTATATCGATCCCATGTTCCATACTCATTTTACCGGTCGCCCCTGTCGCAATCTCGATCCGGTTTTAACTTCTGAAGACTATGTAAAAACCTGTTTTGCCCAACATTGTCAAAATGTCGATTATGCTCTGATTGAAGGGGTAATGGGGCTATTTGATGGTATTCAATTAAGCGATACTCAATTTCCCGATTATGCCAGTACCGCCCATATTGCCCGTATTTTAGGGCTTCCTCTGCTGTTAGTTATCGATTGCAGTCGTTTATCTACCTCTGTCGCCGCTATTGTCCGCGGTTATCAATCTTTAGACAAAAATCTCCATCTAGCCGGAGTTATCCTCAATCGGGTTGGTAGCGATCGCCACCAGCAATTACTGCAAACCGCCCTAGAATCGATCAATATGCCGATTGTCGGGGTTCTGCGTCGTCAAGATTCCCTGACAATTCCCGATCGCCATCTAGGATTAGTTCCCAGGGATGAACTAGGAGAAATCAGGCAACTGCAAGATCAACTGGCTTCTATTGCCCAAAACTGCTTTAATTGGGACATTCTCTTGCCTTTACTGACCATTTCTCCCCCAGAGAACCCGAAAAATCCCACAGGAGCAAATAAGCTTTTTCCCCCTATCCGTATCGGTATTGCCAGAGATAAGGCTTTTAACTTTTATTATCCCGATAATCTCGATATTTTAGCCAATTTAGGCGCAGAATTAATCTTTTGGAGTCCCTTGCAAGGGGCAAATTTGCCCGAAAACCTACAAGGATTGTACTTTGGTGGCGGTTTTCCCGAAATCTTTGCCCCAGAATTAGCCGCTAACACCCCTATCTTAACTCAGGTGAGAAAAGCGATCGCCTCTGGAATGCCCACCTACGCCGAATGTGGGGGATTAATGTATTTATGTGAAAAAATAATTGATTTTGAGCAAAAAAACCATTCTATGTTGCAAATAATCCCCCAATCTGCTATAATGTCACCGAAATTAACCCTAGGTTATCGGCAAGCCATCGCCAAACAGGAGACGATCCTGCTCAAAGCAGGTCAACCAGTGCGCGGCCATGAATTCCATCGCTCCCAATTAAGCGGGGTGAGCGACGCACCGATTTATCAACTGCAAGCATTCCCAAAAAGTGCTATCAATGCCGAAGGGTGGCAAGGTAAGAATCTGCACGCTTCCTATCTCCACCTACATTTTGGGGCTAATCTGGGCCTGCCGAAAAAATTTTTAGCTGCCGGCCTTGATTTTTTCCGCACAGCTGCGTTAAGCTAATTACAGATAAATTTGATAATCAATCCGTTAAGGGATACAGGAGGTGATGTCGATGGTAGAAAGTAGTAAAAGCATGGGTCTCCTAATCGACAATAGCCGGCTGTGCGCCGGGGCTGTTCTCTAGACCCCCACGTCTAAACAAGATTTAGACTAGCTGGAGTTCCTTCCGGCAGTCTGGTGTCGATTCTGATGACCCGCTACACCGCCCTTACCGAGTAATTGGTAAGGGCGGATAGTTTTTGAGGGTTTCCCGTCATCTGGGAACCCCAGAACCAGAACTAATACCAATTTTTTCCTAAGTGAGCCTTTCTTGACTTTAACTCTACGGGCGCAAACTAACCCAGCGTCGCTTCTGGTTTGGGGACACCATTTTAACGCCTGTCACCGAGATAATATCATTGGCCAAATTCTCTGCCATCATGGGAATGAGTTGATTTATATTATTCTCATAAGCTTTTATCCAGAATTTAGCTAGTTTCTCTCTCGCCTCCTCATTGACGTAGATAGTTTTATCTGGCGTAATCAATACCATTGCCACGTGACCGGAGTTTTCCGTGACGGCAAAGACAAGCTGATCCCGGTCGGACTTGAGACCTTCGTACCAGTAGTCTATGTGTTCTTCTAATTCGTATTCATAGAGAGCGCGTTCCATCTTGCCATCTTCTAGCAAGGCTTTACGCAGTGTATTGGCTATCTTTCTTTTTTTCATGGTCTTGTCCCTGTTTTTGTGGGCGCTAAGTTTTGCCCATTAGGCATCACTCCATATTTAAGAGTGCCACTATAGGAATCATCAATTAACTTTACAACAACCCAGTCCAGTCGTCGTTATCAAAATCACAGAACCTTGCCCGACTCGTCTAGACGAGCCTGTTATTTGAGATTAAGTTTTCTCTCTGCAAGGATTCTAACCTAGGGTTTGCTGAATAATGGTAAAACCCTTTTAAAATAAGGCTTTTGACTTGTTAAAATCCGATGTTCATGCTGCGAAAATAGGATTGGAACCTTCAAAAACCTGGCATTATCCTTCTTTTAGTAGAAAAATTGTACAAAAAAGAGGGCAACAAAGCCTGAAACGACCAGCTACTGACTCCTGACGACCGGCTACTGACTCCTAACCCCACCAACAAACTTTTTGCCGCAAACCCTAACCTACTTTAGTTTTTGTTTAAGTGCCGTTAGGAGCGACAGGGTGGCCACTTTGTCAACTGGTCAAGGGAAAAAAAATGAGATCGCATCTTTCCCTAAGTAATTAAATTGTGTATAATGGCAAAAGAATAGAAAGGCTATATGCGTCGTCAAACTGTGTAGTCAACCTATAAGGTGTGAGGAAAAAACCATCATGTTAAGAATGTTCTGGAAATCATTGCTGGTTAGCCCAGCGATTTTAGGGGCTACCCTAGTAGCTTCCGCTAATGCTAGTAGCTTCGATCCCGCCAAATCTACCAGTGTTTCTACCGAATTTAACAATCTAGAAATCGCTCAAGTTCAGGACAACGCTGCAGGAACTGGCGAATTACTCAATCAGATCGAGCGCTACGGTAACGAAGGTCAAGTTGCACCCGTACAGGGGAACACCATCGATCAAGTCACCAGCGTTAACCAACTGCGGGATGTTTCCCCCACCGCTTGGGCTTTCGAGGCTTTAAGAAGTTTAGTTGAACGCTATGGTTGTATTGTTGGTTATCCCGATCGCACCTTCCGCGGCGACCGAGCTTTAACCCGTTGGGAATTTGCGGCTGGTTTAAACGCTTGCTTAAACGTGATGGAGCGTTTAATTCAAGATGGTGTCAACGTCCTCAAGGAAGACTTAGATGCCCTCAAGCGCTTGATGGATGAGTTCCAAGCTGAGTTAGCGGCCTTGGGAGCTAGAGTTGATAACTTAGAAAGCCGGGTGTCTTTCCTCGAAAATAACCAATTCTCCACCACCACCAAATTAGCTGGGGAAGTTATCTTCGCTGTCACCGATACGGTTGGTGCCGGTAGCCCCGCCTCCCAGGCCGCCATGCAATACCGCGCTCGTTTAGTTTTAAACACGAGCTTCACCGGTCAGGACGTTTTGAAAACCCGTTTAGCGGCGGGTAGTGCCACTCCCTTCGGATTTGATTACAAATCGACCACCACACTACAAAATGGTGATCCCGCTTCCGTCAGATTCGATAACCTGCAAAGCCCTTCCCTATTCCAAACTTGGACTGCCGCCGGTAACGGTAGCGATGTGGTTCTCGACTGGTTGGCCTACTATACCCCGATTGACTTAGGTTATTTTGGTCGCTTCAATACCTACGTCGCCGCTTGGGGCGGTATTTGGAATGACTTCGTTCCCACCACTAATCCCTTCTTTGAAGACTTCGACGGTGGTAATGGTGCGCTTTCGACCTTCGCTTCCGAAAACCCCATCTACCGTATCGGTGGTGGTTCTGGGGCTGGTGTTAGCCTACAGTTAGGCTTCCTCCAAAGCATTGTCGGTCCGACCTCCCTATCCTTGGGTTACTTAGCCGGTGGTGGTGGCTCCAGTTCTGCGGCCAATCCTAACCCGGGTAATGGCCTCTTTAACGGAGATTACGCCGCTTTAGCACAGATTAACGCTAACCTCTTTAACTTCCTCAACGTCGGCTTCACCTACGTTAACGCTTACCAAGGTGCCGATACCGCCATCTTCGGTAACGGTGGTTCCTTCGGTGTAACGGGGACTTCCGCCGCTAACCTTTCCCAAACTCAGTTAAATACCCTGCTCAACGTCAACGGCAACGATCCTGATAGCGTCACCCTACAGGATGAAGTCGGTTTCTTCAACTTTGGAGCCAAAGTGTCCAATAGCTACGGTTTAACCGGTGCAGTGAATCTTGGTTTTGCCAGCTTGAGTGCCTTCGGTTCCTACTCCACCGTGCGCTTACTCGGTTTAGGTGATGCGGAAGTGTGGACCTACGGTGCTGGTATTGCCTTCCCCGACTTAGGTAAAGAAGGAAATATCTTAGGTCTGTTTGCTGGTGCGCAGCCCTACATCGGTCACTTAAGCTTCCGAGACATGGGGCTAAAAGTATCTAACATCGTTCCCTACCACGTTGAATTGTTCTACAAGTACCAAGTCACCGACAATATTTCTATCACCCCCGGTGTCATCTGGATTTCTGCACCTGAACAGTTCAAAGGCACTGGTAATGAGTGGATTGGCACTCTCCGCGGAACCTTTACCTTCTAGGATTTCCTAAATTAAACCCGAAACCCCACCCATGGTGGGGTTTTGTTTTAGGGAAATAAACGCTGATATTCTATCTGGATACAAGCATCCATAATCACATTTAAACCCGCCTCGATCGCTTTTTTTTCGGCAACTGGGTGATAAATTCTCAATTGTGTCCAAAGGGTAGCGGCCCGAATAGCAATAGCTGACTCGACAATTTCGGGTAGATAATCAGGATGACGAAAAACGTTAACAATATCCACAGGTTCGGGGATAGCTTCTAGAGAAGGATAGCAGCTTTGACCGTCAATTTGCTTGACCATCGGATTGACCGGATAGACTCGATAACCCACCGCTTGCAGGAATTTGGCCACCTGATAGCTGGCGCGGCTCGATTTCTCGGAATGCCCGACCACTGCGATAATTTTACTATTGCTGAAGATGGTTTTGAGCGCACCATCGTCTCCTTTAATATTCGGCATTGTCCCACCTATCTTAGAACAGAGTTTCGTTTCCCATAAAGATGAAGTTTAACCTAATTTGGCATCGACTTTTGACTCCAGCTTTAGCCACTCTGAAGAACTGGTAGGAATGTTTAACTTTTCTACCGGAAAAACAGTTATTACCAATCCCAGTCAATCCCTCGGTATCTGTAGGAAAATTTACCCGATGGTCGCCCCTAAATCCTGTGACTTTAGTTACCATAAAACCTGATGAATTATCTTAGTATTATCATTCCGACCCTGAACGAAGAGTTAAGGATTGCAGCAACATTAAAACAGATAGGTGCGGGAGTAGAAATTATTGTTGTCGATGGGGGAAGTACCGATAAAACTAGAGAAATAGCCGAACAATTGGGAGCGAAAGTAATTATTTCACCCAGTAAAGGTCGCGCCTTCCAGATGAATTTAGGAGCCAAAATAGCCAAAGGAGATATTTTGTTATTTCTGCACGGAGATACTTTACTTCCCCATGAATTTCAAGAACAAATTATCAATACTTTATCCCAATCTGGGATAGTAGCGGGGGCCTTTGAATTAAAAATTGATGGAGAGGAAAAACCCCTGCGTTTAGTGGAAAAATTAGTTAATTGGCGTTCTCGCTGGCTTTCCCTTCCCTACGGAGATCAAGGAATATTTTTAAAAGCCTCAATCTTTGCCGATTTGGGCGGTTTTCCTGAGTTGCCAATTATGGAAGATTTTGAATTAATACAAAGATTGAAAAAAAGGGGTAAAATAGCCATAGTTGCTGCTGCGGTAATTACCTCGGCAAGACGTTGGCAAAAATTAGGAGTTGGCAAAACCACCTTAGTTAATCAATTAATAATTATTGGTTATTATCTAAAAATTCCGCCGCATTTGTTGAAAAATTTTTATCGTTTATGGTAATAAAATAAAGGCTTGCTGAAAAAGTATTTTAGGTCATTGTGCAATGTAGGGGCGCAGGCGTTAAGCCCATAATGTGAGATTGTGAACATTTTTCAGCCAATATCCAAGAGAGGCAAATACAATTATACAATCGAAGAAACTCTACCAAAGAAGAGGTTTCCATGGCCAAAACATTAACAAAAATTATCAAAAATGCGGGGGGGGTAAGCATTGCTTATTGGTAGCAGGCAATACCAGTCTTTTGAAAAATACAATTATACAATCGAAGGAAACTTACCAAGGAAGAGTTTTACATGGACAAAACATTAACAAAAGTAATCAAAAATGCGGGGGGGGGTAAGCCTTGCTTATTGGTAGCGGGGGCAACTCTAGCCATCCTAGCCCCTTTCCAAGCCGCCCAAGCTGTAACTGTAAATGTAGGTACAGGGACAGTGACAGGCCATTTTGACAACGCCATCACGCTCCCTGGCTCAGTATACACGGGCAACGGAACCGACACCATCGAATGGGGAACGCCTGTAGATGGTTCATTTACCAATCAATTGTCCTTTATTCCTTCTGACTTTACCGATCAGCCCAAGGGTCAAGACTTTGTTGCAGGGCGCTTGTATTACCGTAATGGCACTATTTTTCTAGGCACTCGGATTGATGGGGTTGATCTGATAATCAACACTACTTCCTCCGACCCAGATTTCACTCAAACATTGCCATTAAAAATCACGATTGTGAACACCCCAAATGTTGCCGATCCTATCGCTAGTGCAGATTTCATTTATTTTACGGATTTCCCCGATCGCGGTAGTTTCAGGGTACTAGAAGGAGAAGATACCGACGTAGAAGTCATAACTCAGTTCAATTCCCTCGATCTTGTTGGTTTTGGAGCCGTGGGTGATCCTTCCAAAGGATTTTTATCGCCCAGTGTCGGTCCAGATCCATTTCCAGCGGTTCCAGAGCCTTCCTCGATTCTGGGGTTATTGGCATTGGGTTTACTGGGGATGGGTTCAGTATTTAACAAGCAGCGAAAATAAATTGACAAGTGTGGGGATGGGATTTTTTCCATCTCCACTTGAGAAAAAACGCACTCTAGAAACCTTCCAAATTTAACTCTTAATTTTAGGTAAACAATTTTTTTTAAATTCCCCGGCAATTACTCAAAAAATTTGACATCTTATAGCGGACAGGTAAAAATAAGTAGTCGTGCAAAATTAATTTCCTAGTGAAGATAGGCAAGAGGCAAGAGGCAAGAGGCAAGAGCGGGGTTAGATATGTGTAATTAATTTTGCCTAGGTACTTAAAAACTTTTGTCTGCCAAGGCACCGATCGATAGGATAATTGATAATCGGAACATCTGCTCTGAGAATATGTCTCTCGATCGCCGTCAATTTCTTTATCTTTTAGGTGCTACCCTTGGCACAGCCACTCTTGCTGGTTTTAACTCTGCCGCTTTTGCCGCTACCGGTCCCTATAGTCTTATTCCCCTACCCTATAGCTATGATGCCCTAGAACCTTATATTGATAAGGAAACGATGCAATTTCATCACGATAAACACCATGCTGCCTACGTTAATAATCTCAACACGGCAGTGGCAAAATATCCAGAATTGCAGAAAAAAACAGTAGTAGAATTAATTAAAAATCTTGACTCTTTACCCGCCGATATTCGCACCACTGTCCGCAATAATGGCGGCGGCGATCTTAATCATACAATGTTTTGGCAGATTATGTCCCCCGATGGCGGTGGCGAAGCAACAGGAGAAATAGGAGCGGCAATAATCGCTAAATTTGGCAGTTTCGAGGAATTTAAAAACGCTTTCAACCAAGCAGGTACTAAACTTTTTGGTAGTGGTTGGACATGGTTGGTTTTAAATAAGTCAGGAGAACTGGAAATTATCAGCACTGCTAACCAAGATAGCCCCCTAATGAAGGGATTACAGCCAATTATGGGCAATGATGTCTGGGAACACGCCTATTACTTAAAATATCGTAATCAACGGGCTGAGTATTTAAAACAGTGGTGGAATGTGGTTAACTGGGAGGAGGTAAATCGCCGCTATCTTCAGGCAAAAGCTTAACCATGTCAACTTTTACGGTAACAGTTCCCGCTACCACTGCTAATATTGGGCCCGGCTTCGATTGTCTCGGAGCGGCCTTAACCCTATATAATCAGTTTACTTTTACCCTGCTGCCGGCAACGACAGCTAACCCTGTCAGCATTAGTGTCAAGGGAACTGAATCAGCTAAAGTTAGCCAAGGTGCTGATAATTTAATCTATACTTCTTTTTTGCAAGTTTATCAAAAAATAGGACAGAATCCGCCCCCTATCGCCATCGAGATCGGTTTAGGGGTTCCCCTGGCTAGAGGTTTAGGTAGTTCTGCCACTGCTATTATCGGTGGGTTAGTGGCTGCTAATCAATGCGCCGGAAATCCTTTATCTATGGGGGAAATCGAAGCATTAGCGATCGCATTGGAGGGCCATCCGGATAATGTGGTGCCGGCTTTGCGGGGCAACTGTCAGCTATCGGCAGGAGATAGCACAAATTGGGCTATTTGTCAAGTATTTTGGCAAAAAAATCTCATTCCCGTCCTAGGGATTCCCGATTTTGAACTGGCTACGGAAAAAGCTAGGGCGGTTTTACCGGAAAAAATTAGCCGTCAGGAGGCAATTTTCAATATTTCCCGCTTGGGTTTATTATTGCGGGGATTAGAGACGGGTAACGGCGATTGGCTGAGAATTGCCCTAGAGGATAAACTGCATCAACCCTATCGCCAATCTTTAATACCGGGTTACGAAAAGGTGAAAAAAGCCGCCATTAATGGGGGTGCTTACGGGATGGTAATTAGTGGCGCAGGTCCGACCCTATTGGCGTTAACTAACCCCGACAATGCCCAAAAAACAGCCACAGAGATGACAAATGCTTGGGAGGAAGTGGGGATTAACTCTGAGGTGAAAATTTTAGCTTTAGATACCCTAGGGGCGCAAGTAAACTGTTAAGAGTCCCTGGCAGATGGGTGTAGGGTGTGGGGTGTAGGGTGTAGGGTGTGGGGTGTAGGGTGTAGGGTGTGGGGTGTGGGGTGTAGGGTGTGGGAAGAATAAATAAAAATAATCTCCTGAATCCTGACTCCTGACTCCTAACTCCTGACTCCTGACTCCTGACTCCTATCTCCTGACTCCTATCTCCTGACTCCTGACTCCTGACTCCTAACCCCACCAACAAACTTTTTCAGCAAACCCTAATTATTAAGAAAATGACGCAAATTACCGTTATTGGTGCAGGGATTGGCGGACTAACGGCGGCGGCATTATTGGCGCGTCGAGGTTATCAAGTCACAGTATATGATCAGGCGCTTGTACCTGGAGGTTGTGCCTCGACTTTTTCCCGTCGGGGTTTTACTTTTGATGTGGGGGCAACTCAAGTGGCAGGATTAGAAGTAGGGGGCATTCATCAGCGCATTTTTGCCGAATTAGGGATAGATTTACCCGATTCTGTCCCCTGCGATCCCGCCTGTGCCGTTTTTCTGCCGGGGGAAACCACTCCGATTAATGTCTGGCGCGATCGGCAAAAGTGGCAAGAGGAAAGACAAAAACAATTTCCGGGCAGCGAACCTTTTTGGCAATTATTACAAAAACTCTTTCAAGCAAGTTGGCGTTTTCAAAGTCGCGATCCAGTTTTACCCCCGCGCAACTGGTGGGATTTAGGGCAATTAATCGCCGCTTTGCGTTTAGATACTGCCATTACCTTCCCTTTTACTTTGATGACTGTGGGCGATGCTCTGCGATTATACGGCTTAGAGAGGGATAAACGCCTAAAAACCTTTCTTGATCTCCAGTTAAAGCTTTATTCCCAAGTTAATGCCGATGAAACTGCTTTACTTTATGCCGCCACCGCTTTAGCAGTTTCTCAGTCTCCCCAAGGTTTATCCCACCTTCAGGGTAGTATGCAAGTATTAAGCGATCGCCTAGTAACAGCTTTGGAAAAATACGGCGGTAAATTGCAAATGCGCCACACAGTAGAAAAAATACTGACAGAAAAGGGAAAAGCCACGGGAATTATCGTCAGAAATCAAAAAAATGGTCAAATATATCCAGAAATGGCCGATGAGATTGTGGCTAATATCCCGATCCAAAATTTACCACAATTAATCGATCGCGAAGCCATTCCCAGTCTTTATCACCGGAGAATTGAAAAACTTCCCCCCGCATCCGGCGCTTTTGTGGTTTACTTAGGAGTTGATCGCGCTGCTATTCCCCCCGATTGTCCTCCCCATTTGCAATTCCTCTACGATGACGATGGCATAATCGGCGAAAATAACTCTTTGTTTGTTTCCGTGAGTAAAGAAGGGGATGGCCGCGCCCCAGCGGGAAAAGCGACGATTATTGCTTCTTCCTTCACCGATACCAGTCTTTGGTGGCGAAAAGGAGAAGATAATTATCAGCAATTAAAAGCAGCATACACCCAAGAGGCGATCGAGCGTCTCGGTAATTATTTCCATCTTAGTCCTGATCACATCGTTCATATCGAATCAGCTACACCTCGCACTTTTGAGCGGTTTACGGGGCGAAATCAGGGCATTGTCGGCGGTATTGGTCAAAGACTGTCCACTTTTGGCCCTTTTGGAGTAGCGACGCGCACTCCGATCCCCCATCTTTGGTTAGTGGGAGATTCCACCCATCCGGGAGAAGGCACTGCCGGAGTCAGCTATTCGGCACTAACGGTAGTTAGACAGATTGAGAATCAATTATTAGCTTCTAGTTAAGTGGGTGGGTGGAATTAAATCCGACATTCCGCACATCTTCATATACCTTTATATCTTTTTACATTCCCCAAGATGTTTTGACGAAAAAGCTTCATTGTAGAAACTACTATTGAGAACATTTTCAATAATTGATTTTTTCTGAGAAAACAAATTACAATTCTTCACCTTGATGAAAATCCATCATTCTAGCTATAATCCTTACTGGCAATGGGTTGTCAGCAATATGTTAGTAAAAATTATCAATTGAATGTTAAGAAGTGCGGAAAGTGGGTTGTAATTATTCTGTACAAAGATGAGAGGATTTTTCGTACCTGCTCTGATACTCTGGTTTTTATTCACCTTTAATGAGAGGAAATAACCTAGTGAAGCTCAATGCCCTTAATTCTTTAGCTTTCGCCACAGGGACAGTAACTCTACTGTTAAGTAGCGTGTCTTCTGTTAGTGCTTATACCATTTATACAAATCGGACTGCCTGGGAAGCGGCACTCGCCACTAACCCCTCGTACAAGATTACCACTGATACCTTTAGCAATCCCATTTCTTCGGCACAGTCAATTACCCTAGATTCAGGGATTGTTTCCACTAATTCCGCTCCTCCCACACTGCCTAATCCTCCGTTTAATAACAACAGTGTCAGCATCGTCAATTCTGGTGTTTACGATAATGCTTCCGGTACACTTACGGGTGCTTCTGATACCATAACCTGGCAGTTTCCTGCTACCGTGTTGGCTTTTGGTGCTGACTTTTCCCGCATTGATGAGTTAACTCTTACTGGCAATTTCGATGGCACAGGAGACCAAACTATTTCTATCAATCCTACAATTGGTGGAGAGAATGGGTTTCTCGGTATTATCGGGACAGCAGAATTTAGTTCTGTTATCTTTGCCAATAATACAACAGCTGTCGATAGTTTTAGTATTGACAATGCTTCCTTTGCCACCAAAGTTCCTGAACCCAATGCGGTTGTTGCTTTCGCCATACTTGGGGGCAGTCTGTTGTTAATTAAGAAAGCCAAGGGCAGCTAACCAGCTGATAATGAGTAATCAGTGATCACTGATTACTGATCAGTAATCAGTGAAAAGATGGCAAGAAACTGCTATTTAATACTGCACACTTACCACATACTGCTCACTTAAAACTCAAATCTGATAACTGATAACTTACCCACTGATAACTGATAACTGATAACTGATAACTGTTATAAAGCACCGGCTGCCGTGCGATCGAGTATGCCCGCTCCTAGATGAGAGGTAATATTAATTGCTTGCAGGACCGGTTGAGATTCAACTCCTTTGGGATAATCGATAACACTAACCGCGCCATTTCCCTGTTTAATATTCCAGAAATTAGCGGGTTTTAAACCCAATAAATAACAAAGAATCACCTTATTAATGGCATCGTGAGCTACTACCATAATTGTCTTAGGACTATCACTATTACTATAGGTTTTAACGATTTGCTGCCAACAAGCGATCGCTCGATCCCAAACTTCCTGTAAATTCTCCCCTTCCGGCATTTGCACGGTTTCTGGGGCATTTTTCCAGTCTTCTAACATCCCGGGGAAACTCGCTTCAATTTCCTCCTCTAATTTACCTTCCCAAAGTCCGTGACAGATTTCTGTCAGATCCACTTGGGTGTCTAAGGTGACATTGGGGTGATATTGCAGGATAATTTGGGCAGTTTCCTTGGGACGGGATAAAGGACTGGTGACAGCGTGATCGATCGCCGTTTCTCGCAGAAATTCGGCGGCTTTCTCAGCTTGAGCTTTGCCATTATCATTGAGAGGAATATCGCGCACCCCTTGAAAACGTTTATCCCGATTCCATTGGGTTTCTCCGTGACGCACCAGCAGCAGCCTAGAACCTTGGAAAGGAGGACGCGGTGGGGGTAAAGCTATCCCTAAGTGTGCCGTTTGATTGAGGGATTCCACCTGGACAGGATCACCAAAATTACGCGTAAAATTGAGAACATTAACGCAACAGTTAGATTGTTGTAGGGAATGGTATAAGGAAACCGGAATACCGATGGCACTGAGGATTAAACAGCGATTAATGCCGTTATGGGCAACAATGAGGATAGTTTGTCCCTGGTGTTGGGGAATAATTTCTCGCCAAAAATCTTGGGCTTGTTGATAGAGAGAGAGAACGGGATAATGTTCTTGACCATCGGGCAGTATCATCTTAAATTCGTGAGGTTTTTGGTGCCAATCCCGATATTCTTGCGGGTATTGAGCTTTTACCTCCTCTTTGACCATATTTTCCCAGATAGGCAGATCGATTTCTAGTAACTGCGAAGTGGGTTGAATGACGGGAGAGTTATTTAAACGAGACTGAATCACCTCAGCAGTAGATTTAGCTCTTTGGAGAGGACTACAGTAAAAAGCGGCGATATCGATTTGACTGAGGGCATTTCCCACTTTTTCCGCGTCCAGATGCCCTTTTTCCGTCAAAACCGAGCCATCACTGCGACCTTGTATTTTCTGCTGTGCGTTATAACTGCTTTGTCCATGACGAACAATAATCACACGGGTAGCCAAGCGGTTCAGTCTCCTTAACTAAAAGTCTCAATATCAGATTACAGGCGATCGGGATCGGAGTACAAATCAGTGATCGGTGATCAGCTTCTGAAGGCAAAAGGCAACAGGCAACAGGCAAGGGGCAACAGGCAAAAGAAAGAATCTAGCAATTCTCCTACCTAAAAAGAAGGTTAGAAACTAAGTACATCAAAGCTTTTAGCTTAACCAATTAGGTTTTAGATTCGGTCGAGTGGAGAGTGTTAAGTAAACAGTGGGGAGCGGCGAGCATTTGTACTAAAATTTCCTGATGCAGTTTCAATGCAGCACAGCGTATCAAAACTTCCTGATATTACAATCTTTTTGGGATCAAGGGTTTGGCGGTTTTATCAAGAAATCATGACAATGTACTTGGCCAAAATCGGAATCTTACTGTTTAATAGGTATTTATAACAAGCGATCCCCTTGATCCCCATCGAGTGGATCTCTCGTTCACACAGCAATCGATGAGTAGTTAGAAGGGTTAACCAGATCACTACTTTTGCAAATGCTCAAAAACATTTGCCGTCGTAACTAATCGGAGAGTGTCAACTCATGGTTCCAGAATACCCACCCTTAGATGAGATGACCTTGCGGCAGCTGCGACGAGTTGCCAGTCAATACAGCGTCTCTCGTTACAGCCGGATGCGGAAAATGCAATTAATCGAGGCAATTACCCAAGCTATGGGAGTCAGCGGCAATTTTAAATCTATTATTAAAGAGGAAAAACCAGTGGAAGCAGCAAAATTTGAATTAGGTCAAGCTAACCCGATCGAAGATATCCTAGGTTCGGTGGATGATGGTTTAGGAGATCTGCCCGGTGGCTACGGTGAAAATCGCATTACCCTCCTACCTCGCGATCCTCAGTGGGCTTATGCTTACTGGGATATCCCCAACGAATCAAAAGAAGATCTACGTCGTCAAGGGGGACAACAGTTAGCCCTGCGTCTTTATGATGTCACCGATATCGATATCAATAGCCAAGGCGCGCATGGCGTCCAAGAATATCTCTGTGATGAATTGGCCCGGGAATGGTATTTACCGATTCCGGTCAGCGATCGAGATTATGTTATCGATATCGGTTATCGTTGTGCTGATGGTCGTTGGTTAGTTTTGGCCCGTTCTCCTTTAGTGCGGATTCCTCCCGTCTATCCTTCCGACTGGATTGAAGATATTTTTGTCACCGTTAACTGGGAAGAAGAACTGGTGGGCAAAACTGTTTACGAACTCGTTCCCCCCAGCAAACGCTACGGCAGCAGTGCCGGAAGCACGGGAACTAGCCCCATCTACGACCAAATTTTCGAGAGTGTCGGCGACATCGAGGCCCTACGGGTGGCCGGTTCCTTGTTTGGTTCCATGCAGCACGTCGCTGGTTCCGTACCGATGTCGGAAGTGATCAGTTCTTATGTATTCCCCTCTGGGGTTGGTATGTGGGCAGTTCCCACGGTATCGGGACTAACCGCTTCCGGTATCGGGATGACTGCTTCTGGTATCGGTATGGGTGCTTCGGAAACCCTACAACGTCCGCGCAAATTCTGGTTAGTAGCCGATGCAGAATTAATCGTCTATGGTGCTACCGAACCCGATGCCACCGTAACTATCGGTGGTCGTCCGATTAAACTCAATCCCGATGGCACTTTCCGCTATCAGATGTCCTTCCAAGATGGTTTAATCGATTATCCGATTATGGCCGTGGCCGCCGATGGTGAACAAAATCGTTCTATCCACATGAAATTCACCCGGGAAACCCCCTCTCGCAATACCAACACTAAAGATGAGGCGGTTCTAGAATGGTTATTCTAGATCGGGTTTTCTAACGTTACCAAAGCCAAACCAATTACTTCCCCCTAACTAAATCTCAGTTAGGGGATTTTTTGGGGATTGTCAACGCTATCAACTTCTATTCCCAAATCTGACAGCTTAAATCGCCCGATTTTTGGGAAAGACGCAGATTTTCACCGTAATCGACGGGAACATCGATCACCGTAGGGACATCTTGCCGGAAAGCCTCCTCTAGGATCGGGATCAAATCCTGGGCAGATTCCACCCGATAGCCTTTTAATCCCATACTTTCAGCAAATTTAACAAAATCGGGATTACCAAACTTAATAAAAGAAGATGTCCCAAAATAGTTTAACTGCTTCCATTCGATTAAACCGTAACCGCCATCATTAAAGATGAGAGTGACGAAGGGAGTTCCCACCCGCAAAGCTGTCTCCAATTCCTGACAATTCATCATAAAACCGCCGTCCCCCGTCACCGCCACAATGCGCTTATCGGGATGAACTAACTTAGCGGCGATCGCACCAGGGATAGCAATACCCATAGCGGCGAAACCGTTAGAAATAATGCAAGTATTAGGACAATCGGAGTGATAATGGCGGGCCATCCACATTTTATGAGCGCCCACGTCACAAATAGCGATATCTTCCGGTCCCATTACCTGACGCAGATCGTAGATCAATTTTTGTGGCTTGATCGGAAAACCCGTATCATTGGCATAGGTTTCGTAATCGGCCCGAATTTCCGTCTTTAATGCTGCGGTGACAGGAGTTGGTTTATTCTGGCGATCGGCCCGTTTGAGGATATCGATGAGAGAATCGGTGATATCACCCACCACTTCCACTACCGGGGCATAACTGCTGTCAATTTCCGCCGGAGTCATGCCGATGTGAATAATCGGTAATTTCCCGTCTGGATTCCATTTTTTCGGGGAATACTCGATTAAATCGTAACCGACAGCGATAATTAAATCACTGCGATCGAAGGCACAACTAATCAAATCCCGTTGCTGTAATCCTACCGCCCAAAGAGCCAGAGGATGGGTATAGGGAATCACCCCCTTACCCATAAAAGTGTTAGCCACAGGGATATTCAAGGCCGTGGCGAATTCCGTTAAAGCCTCACTAGCATTAGCGCGAATTGCCCCATTTCCCGCCAAAATCAAGGGATTTTTGGCTTTAGAAATCACCGCCGCCGCCATATTCAAAGTCCGATAGGAAGCGTAAACTTTTTCCTGACTATCGAGGGGCAAGGGATGACCATCGGCAGCCATAGCGGCGATATTTTCGGGAAGATCGATATGAACTGCCCCCGGTTTCTCACTTTGGGCGGTTTTAAAGGCTCTCCGTACCACTTCTGGGGTGATACCCGGCCGGACGATCTGTTTATTCCATTTCGTCACCGGGGCGAACATGGCCACCAGATCCAGGTATTGATGAGATTCAATGTGCATCCGATCGGTTCCCACCTGGCCGGTGATGGCCACCAAGGGCGCCCCATCGAGGTTAGCATCGGCTACCCCTGTCATCAGGTTAGTCGCCCCCGGTCCTAAAGTGGAGAGACAAACCCCCGCTTTTCCCGTCAAGCGTCCATAGACATCGGCCATAAAAGCCGCGCCCTGTTCGTGACGGGTGGTGATAAATTTGATCGAGGAGTTTTTTAGGGCTTCCAAAACATCGAGGTTTTCTTCCCCGGGTAGCCCAAAAATATACTCGACCCCTTCATTCTCTAGACATTTAACTAGAAGTTCGGCTGTGTTTAATTCCCCCATAATTCCCTCCTGTAGAGCTTACTTCATCAGTCAAGTCTCTAGAGATAGTTCATCCCGGCGGATTGAGGTTGTTGCGCTCAACTCGTCGGGATGATATCAGTAGACTATATGTACCAATGCAGCTGAATAAAATTTTGTTTAAGTCTATCCATATATCATTGTGACTTAGATCTTGACCTTTGGCAGATTATTTATTAGCACAATTGGGGGGAATTTTTTTTAGGCCGTTAATTCTTCGGCGGCGTGGGCTAGTTGGGCGGCGACTTTGGCTAAATAGGGACGACTTAACCACCAGATAAAGGGGGACAGCCAACCCCGCAGGGTGACAGAATAGGAAATATAAGTACCACAGAGGGTTGATTCCACTTGGTAGGTCATTTTCTGTTCCATGCCGGGGATAGCGAGAACTCTGAGGCTGAGGAGTTCCCCGGGACGGACATTTTCCACGAAAACCCGGATAGGAATGGGAGTCAGACGGGTGACAGCTTGATAGATTAACCCCGGTTTAGCGATTAAACCCAAGGGAACATCAGCCTTGGCAATCAAAGGATGCCAAGAGACATCGGCCACATTGATTAATTTTTGCCAGAGGACATCGACGGGGGCGCTACTGACCACCCGATAGGTTTTGTAGAGTGAAAACTTACAGAATAGTCTGCCTTTTGCCGCTACAATCCTTAAGGAAAAATTGAGAATCACCGATTGCCTCCCGCAAAAATAATCCAGGGAGTTTTCTATTGTAAGGGCTGCATCCCCCATTTGCAGAAATACCGACAATCAGCAATTATCAGTGACTCTTAAATTGGTACAAAAAATCTGCACAATCGCGTGTAAGCATCTGACAGTTAATCTAATGCGCGCTGGGGTTTGGGGGGGTAGAACCCGCCAAAAGCATGGATTGAGTGATAAAATCGCAAGTAATGCCCAATTTTAGCCGAGAGTTTCCTCTTAAAAATCCCAACTTAGTAGATTGACAAAAATTAGATGCAGCCTTCGGTAAGTAAAACGACGAATGACTTAACGGCGTACTCATACCAAATCCGTTGAGTATGGGCTACATATCAGGACAGGCAAAAGGCAACCCCCCCCGACCCCCCGACATCGGGGGGGTCGGGGGGCAAGGGGGGGTAGGGAGAATAAATAATCAGTTTTTAATAACCGGATTTGATATAAATAGGGTTGGCTGAATATCAGTGTCAGCCTTTCTAGAAAAGGTTTTGGGGACTTTTGGGGCAAAAAAAGTGCAAGAAACAAACGTTGAGAAATCGAAATAGGAATCACTAGCATCCTCTGACAATATTTCCTGATTGTAGTGGTTATAAAAATATTCAGAGTCCATACTTTGATGGGCTAGATCCTAATTGATGTTGGCTATGGTTTTATTACTCATCTAACAGCGAAAGACATCCGATAAGAGTTCACTCTCGGCAGTTACGGTTAATTTTATTGAACTGAATAATCCCCATCCTTATCTGCGGTGAGGATGTGAATGTAGCTCATGATTGCAACAAACGCTATATACTAGACTGAAAGTAATCTTAAATTGAGTGACCTAGCCCTATTTTTTATCTAAAAGAGACAATAATGCTTAATCCCTATCCCATAAAAAAAGAAACGGCTAGTTTAATCACCAGAGATGGAATTAGTTTAGCTGCCGATATTTATCGTCCCGATAGTCGGGAATCTTTTCCCATTTTACTAATGCGACAACCCTACGGAAAAGCGATCGCTTCTACGGTGGTTTATGCCCATCCTAGCTGGTATGCACGTCAGGGTTATATTGTGGTAATTCAGGATGTCCGGGGACGGGGAAACTCGACGGGAAATTTTAATTTATTTGCCCATGAAATTAGCGACGGATTAGAAACCATTGAATGGGTTTTAACTATTCCTAATAATACGGGTGTGGTGGGAATGTATGGTTTTTCCTATCAGGGAATGACCCAATTATACACGGCTGTCAATGGTCATGGTGCTTTAAAAACTATTTGCCCAGCGATGATTGCTCACGATTTATATCGAGATTGGGGCTATGAAAATGAAGCCTTTAATTTACAATATAATCTCGCTTGGGCAATACAATTAGCAGCGGAAACAGCTAGATTAAAAGGGGAGGAAACTGCCTATCAAAAACTCTGGGTAGCTTCTCGAAATTTACCCCTTTTTGATCCTATTGCTGCCTCTCCTCAGATTCTGCAAGATTTAGCCGCCGATTCTTTTTATCACGATTGGATTACTCGTTATCTTCCCGATGACTATTGGCAAAATTTATCACCGCAACACCTTTTAAAAAATATCGATTTACCGATGTTACATATCGGGGGGTGGTTCGACCCTCATCTCCGGGGAACTTTGAGTTTATACCAAGAAATGCAAGCGCGTTCTATCTATCCCCAACGGCTAATTATTGGTGCTTGGACTCATCTACCCTGGGGGAGAAAAGTAGGAGAGATAGATTATGGTCAACAGGCAATTAGTCCTGTGGATAAAATGCAGCTGCAATGGTTTGATTATTTCTTAAAAGGTCAGGAAACGGAGTTATTAAAAAATCCTCCCGTGTATCTATTTCAAATGGGGTCTAATCAATGGCGATATCTGGAGAAGTTTCCCACAGCAAATCAGCAAATTTATTATCTTGCTAGTCAAGGTTTAGCCAATCTGCGCGAGGATGAGGGGAAATTAAGCGCGATTTTGTTAGAACCTGCGATCGAGGATACCATCGTTCACGATCCTTGGCGACCGGTCCCATCTTTAGGAGGTCATAGCGCCCTACCGGGGGGAATATTCGACCGCACCATGCTAGACTGTCGCAGTGATGTGATTACCTACACTTCTCTCCCCCTAGAGAAGGATTTAACGATTTTGGGTAGTCCCCGTCTGGATTGTTATTGTCAAGCAGATGCGGTTAGTTTCGATATCTGCGCGGTGGTTTCTCAAGTTACCCCCGATGGTCGAGTTTTTAATATCACTCAGGGTTATAAACGGGTAAATAATCCCGAATCGCCCCTAAATATTGCCCTACAGGCCACTTTTATCACTATTCCTCAAGGTCATAGCTTGCGTTTAAGTCTGAGTGCCTCTTGCTTTCCTGCACATCCCGTCAATGCGGGGACGGGCAGCTATCCCCACCAGAGTCGAGCGATCGATTTTTCCATTATCACAATTAAGGTTTTTTGTCAAGGAAATTTTCCTGCAAAATTGCTATTACCTTTAGTCGGGGAAAGCTAAACCGCTGCGGGGATCGCGAATGTATAAACCTAACACCAGCGAGGAGATAACCGTATCCCAGACGGGGGTGAATTTTTCCGCATCATCGACCCAATAATCCATAGTAATTAAACATTGAACACCGGAACCAATACCCACGGCAATACGCGAATAAGCTGGCCGATTTTCTTGAGGGTCGATGAATTGAATTTGCACCCAAACAATGCGCGCAGTTTGGCGTTTTTCTTGGATAACTTCGCCGATTTCGTGAGGATTACGGCTATCTTCACGAGCTAATTTTTTGACCATTCCTTTTAGGGGTAATTCTTTCCAATCTCCGGGGGGAAGTAAATTATAGGAAACCTCTAAACGACAATCATCATCGGGGGGTTTTCTATCTAAAAAACGAAAGGAATTATCATCGGGTTCAAAATGCCAATCTTGAGGAACTTCAAAGCGAACTGCACCGCGACCAGCTACAAAAATACTGTTACCCGGACTAGATTTCCAGTTATGATCTGGATTTAAATCGAGGGTTTCTTTGATCCATTGCAGATTGTGTTTTTTGGACTTAGCCATAGGTATAATCCTGCGGTAAGAATCGAACTATAGCTATCATTATACAGGCTTTTTCCTGAGAATTAAATAGGGTGCATCTCACTGGCGTAAATCTACTAAGTTGGTATTTTTCAAGGGAAAATATCGGCTAAAATTGGGTGTTACTGCCAATTTTATCACTCAATCCCAGCTTTCGGGGAGTAGAACCCCCAAAGGCCACTTATAGATAGAAAAAAAGTCAAATTTTATCGGGGAATTGCCAGAAATTGACCGGGAGATAATTCGGCATTAACTAAAGACTTGATCGGGATTAATTTGACAGCACAAGCTTTTAATTCTGGTTGCAGGGAAATCGGACAAGCGGCCGGATGGGTGAGACTATTAGCCTCAGCATTTTCTGCCCATAAAGCCCCCCAGTGCATCGGCACAAAGACACAATTAGGAGCAATTGCTTTGGTAATTAAAGCGGGAAAACGGGCAAAACCGCGACGAGAACGCACCTCCACCCATTCCCCAGCTTCTATGCCCAATTTTGCCGCATCTTGGGGATGAATTTCCAGAAAAGGTGCGGGGTGCATTTTGACAATTTTCTCGATGCGGCCGGTGCGAGTTTGGGTGTGCCAGTGACCGTACAAACGCCCCACGGTCAACACTAGGGGATAATCATCGTCGGGGGGTTCCGCTAGACCTTTACTGTGGTAGGCGGCGAAAACAGCACGACCATCGGCAGTATTAAATTTACCATCGGTATAAAGGCGTTTTGCGGCTGTTTTTTGGCTTTTATGGTCATCTTTAACTAAATTACCCAGTAATTCCCCAGAATTAGCGGTTTTAGGGGCGGAAATTTCATCGATGGAATCGGGCCACTGGAGGGGAGTCTCGGCCAGGCGCTCATAATTAATCGCCGTCATATCACAAGGACGTTTATATGTCAAGCCAATAAACTCAGAATGTACCTCGGCCGAATCCTGAAAATTAAATTGTGCCTGAAACCCCAAACGGCGACCAACTTCGGCAAAAATTTGCCAGTCGGCCCTAGCTTGACCGACGGGAGGGCGAAAAGCCTTATTTAACGTCACCACGCGCTCAGAATTGGTCATTGTTCCCGTTTTTTCACCCCATTGGGCCGCCGGCAGTAATAAATGGGCGTAGGCGCTGGTTTCCGTGGGATAGTAGGCATCCTGATAAACAGTAAAAGGTGATTTTAACAGGGCCGCCTGGGTGCGTTTTAGATCAGGCATACTAACAGCCGGATTAGTAGCGGCAATCCAAAGCAATTTCACCTCTCCCGTCTCCAAACCAGTAATCATACTCCAAGCATCGCGACCGGGGACCGGAGAAATCCGGCCGGCAGGTAAACCCCAAGCTTGTTCCACTTCGGCCCGGTGTTGGGGATTTTTGACAGAACGATAACCGGGGAGAAGATGGCAGAGGCCGCCGGCTTCCCGTCCCCCCATGGCGTTGGGTTGTCCCGTTAGGGAAAAAGGACCGGCCCCCGGCCTACCGATATTAGCCGTCATTAGGTGTAAATTGATTAAAGTGCGGGCTTTGGCCGTGCCTTCCCTAGATTGATTGATACCCATCGACCAGAGGGAAAGCACTCTTTTCGATTCGGCCCAATAGCGGGCAGCCTGTTCTAAATCGTCGATGGGGATACCGCATTTATGCGCGACGATTTCCGGGGGATAATGGCGGATAATTTCGGCGTATTTGCGGAAATCCCTGGTGCATTTATCGATAAAATAGGTATCGATCGCCCCCCAATTCAGTAACAGGTGAGCAATCCCGTTAAATAGGTCAATATCGGTCCCGGGGTTAATGGCTAGGTGGAGATTAGCGGCCTCGGCAGTTTTGGTGCTGCGGGGATCAACGACGATTAATTTCGCTTGTTGGTTGCGTTTGAGATACTTGTGCAGACGGTTAAAGATGATGGGGTGACATTCGGCCGTATTTGTCCCCACCAAAAAGGCACAATCGGTTAATTCTAGGTCATCGTAACAGCAGGGGGGACCGTCGGATCCGAAACTGTCCAGATAAGCGGCCACGGCCGAAGACATACAGAGACGGGAATTAGCATCAAAGTTATTGACTCCCAGACAGCCTTTGACCAGTTTTTGGGCGATGTAGTAATCTTCGGTGTGAAATTGTCCCGAACCGTATAAACAGATACTTTCCTTTTCCCCCTGAGCGATTAGAGTTTGGATGCGGTTAACGATGCGATCGAGGGCTTCTTCCCAAGTACAAAGACGGAATTGCTCTTGGAGAGAATCGCGGATCATCGGGGTTTTGAGGCGATTTTTATCGATTGATTCCGCTACGGTGGCCCCTTTAACACAGACCATACCTTGACTGGAGGGGTGGGACTTGTCCCCGAAGACTTTCCATGCTTGTCCGGCCGACGCGGGGGGGGTGACTGTCAAACCACAACCTACTCCACAGTAAGGACATTGGGTTTTTGTAGATTCAGTCATAAGCGGTTGGTCTGATTAGTGGCGCTGTCTTTAGGCATACTAAGATAGTCGGCAGATTTTCTCGGCCAAATTGTAGTTATTAATACAATTTATTAGAAGCCTTAGCTAAATTGCCATTCTTGTGATGCAAATCGCGCATTAAAACTGGCTAGATAAAATTTGCTGATGGGTGCAGGGTGTGGGGTGTAGGGTGTAGGGTTTTATACTGTTGCCTGTTGCCTGTTGCCTGTTGCCTGTTGCCTGTTGCCTTTTGCCTCTTGCCTGATCTCAACAAGCAATTTCAATACTTAACAGCTTAAAAAGCATACACTTGTTCTCGTGTTGAAAAAGAATCGGGATAGGATAATAGTAGTCTCTAGGGTGCGGAAAAAGTTTTCAGCCAGTCATGACCTACGAACCTCTACATCATAAGTATCGTCCCCAAACCTTTGCCGATTTGGTGGGACAATCAGCGATCGCCACGACCCTGAGTAATGCCTTAATCAGTGAGCGAATCGCTCCTGCATACCTATTTACTGGACCCAGAGGCACGGGGAAAACCTCCTCGGCGCGAATTTTAGCCAAATCCCTTAACTGTCTGTCTAGTGACCATCCGACACCGATTCCCTGCGGTAAGTGTTCCGTCTGTCAAGCGATCGCCAATGGTTCCGCTTTAGACGTGATCGAAATTGATGCCGCTAGTAATACCGGTGTGGATAACATTCGGGAAATTATCGAGCGATCGCAATTTGCCCCCGTCCAATGTCGTTATAAAGTCTATGTCATCGATGAATGCCATATGCTCAGTACGGCGGCCTTTAATGCTTTGCTGAAAACTCTGGAAGAACCGCCGGATCGAGTGATTTTTGTGCTTGCTACCACCGATCCTCAGCGTGTCTTGCCTACCATCATCTCCCGTTGTCAACGCTTTGATTATCGCCGTATTGCTCTCGATGCGATGGTGGCACACCTGCAAAAAATCGCCCAAATAGAAGCGATCGATATTAACCTAGAAGCATTAACCCTTGTGGCTCAGATCGCTAACGGTGGTTTACGCGATGCCGAAAGTCTCCTCGATCAATTAAGTTTACTCGCAGGAACGATTACGGCCGAGCGAGTCTGGGATTTGGTCGGTGCAGTCCCCGAAAGAGACCTCTTAACCCTACTTAAAGTCATTCATGGCAATATTCCCGATCAAGTTATCGAACAATGTCGCCATCTGATGAATCGCGGTAAGGAACCTTTAATCGTCTTGCAAAATCTAGCGGGATTCTATTTAAACCTACTTTTAGCCAAAACCGCCCCTAATCGTCCAGAAATGGTCGCTGTCACTGCTCTCACTTGGCAGGAATTATGTACGGAAGCGCGTACTTGGTCTTTAGAGGAAATTCTCCGCGGTCAACAACTGCTTAAAGACAGCGAAACGCAACTAAAAAACACCACTCAACCCCGTCTCTGGTTAGAAGTCACTCTATTAGGACTGTTACCGCAAGCACAGGTGATTCCTCTAGTTGCCACGGTAGCGCCTTCCCGTCCCCAAACCAGCGTCGAGAGGCCCCCGGAAGTGATCACAGCGCCGGCGCCGGTTAATGAACCGATCAAACCGGCGGTTATCACCCCGACAACTAACGTCGCAGTGCCGAAAACTGAGGTTAAAACTGTTACCAGTGATGACAATCATGAACAAATTTGGCAGCAGGTTTTAGAAGTAATGGAACCCCCCACTACTCGCACTCTCTTGCGTCAGCACGGCAGTCTTTTTAATATGGAAGAATCGAGCGCTTATTTAAGCATATCTTCGGAACAATTATTAAAAATGGCCCGGCTACGATTGACTAATATTGAGTCAGCTTTCGAGGCAGTTTTTCAGCGCCGGATTAAAGTTCATTTACAGGTAGGTTCCGCCACTGCTGCCATGGCTGCGGAAGTTTCCCAATCCCCAGCGGCCAAGATGCAAGCATCACCGGAAACCGCACCAAACCCACCAATAACTCCCGAAAATAAAGTTATGACTGTGGTGGATATTCCCCCGGTCAAAGAAGCAATTATCGAGAAAAAAGAAGCAAAGATCACCGAAGCCAGAAACCCAAAAACTCCTAGCACAGAACTGCCACAAAAAATCTTAAATTTTGATTCATCTTTAGAGACATTAGATCAAGATGTAGATGTTAGCGAAATTTTGGCGGCCGCTCAAAAGTTAGCGAAATCTTTTGATGGTGAAGTGGTCAATATGGGTTATTCACTGCCGGAAAATTCGGCCGCAGAAACTAAAGTTAATAAGTCTGTGGAAAATATGACTATCGTGCGCGGGAGACCTGATGTTAACGAAATTTTAGACAGTTTGGAGGAGGACGAAGACCTGCCTTTTTAAAGCTATCTCAACGGCTTGTGCTAAACTGATAGGATATGCCACGTCTCAGGATTGGCTATTCTTGCTCAAATTCTAGCTACTAGACCTATGACACCCGAAACTAAGGCCAGAATCGATCAATTAGTCCAGAATAACAAAGTTCTTGTGTTCATGAAGGGCAATAAATTAATGCCTCAGTGTGGTTTCTCGAATAACGTCATACAAATTCTCAATATTCTGGGGGTTTCCTACGAAACTGTCGATATTCTGCAAGATCAGGAGTTAAGACAAGGAGTTAAGGAGTATTCCAATTGGCCGACTATTCCCCAAGTCTATATCAACGGTGAATTTATTGGCGGATCCGACATTATGATCGAACTCTATCAAAATGGGGAACTACAACAAATAGTCGAGGTAGCCTTAGCTTCCTAAAAATTTTCTAGGTTAGGTTAGCTATCCTAACCTAGTTTAAACCTACCAAACAGTAATCAGTGATCAGTAATCAGTAATCAGTGAAAAGACGGCAATTTTCTACTTAGGGTTTGCGGCAAAAAGTACGGGCGAAGCATTCGGGCAATAACCTATCGGTGAAACCGTAGATTTTCTATCCGAATGCTTCGCCCCTACAGGATGCGGAGTGATAACTGATAACTGATAACTGATAACAAATCCGTTTTTAATAGTGTGATTAACTCTCAAGTTATGAATTGTTTCTCCCTTCTCCCCACACCCTACACCCTACACCCCACTCTCCTATACCTTTTAAACAGGATTTAGTATCACTCCCCTTTAAAACTGTCCCTTGAATTGTTCTCTATCTTTTGCTACGAGGACACTTTGTTGGGGGATACCGATGTGAATTCCCTTCTCCTCAAAAGCAATTTTTAGACGACGACGATACTCTCTTTCTATATCCCATTGTCGTAATCTTTTGACGACAATTCTGAGCATAATTTCCATCCCCGTGTGAGAAACCCGACTAACACCAGCAACCTCCACGGGATTGATGATATCTTCTTGCCATTGTGGATCCACAGCCATATTTTCAGCGATGGCTGCCATTAAAGCGATCGCCACATCTGGCTCGGTCTGATAGGCGACTTCGATGGTAAAATCGACCCGCGCCCAATCTTTACTGAGGTTGTGTGCGATAATAATTTGGTTATGGGCAATAGTGATTAAACGTCCATCGTCGGCCCGCAATTGAGTCGCTCGCAAACTCATATTTTCCACCAAACCGATAAACTCCTGAAACTGGATTATATCACCGACAGTGTACTGATCTTCAAAGACAATCAGAAAACCGTTCATCCAATCTTTTAAAAGATCCTGAAAGGCAAAGGTGAGCAATGCTCCCACTAAACCGGCTCCCGTGAGTAAAAAGGCGAAAGAAAGACCCATCCAAGCTAAAAAAATCAAAATTCCTAGAAAAATAGCGATAAATGTGATAATTTCTCGCCAAACTTCTAATAAAGTTGGAGCGCGCAGAATCCTCCTTTCCAAATTTTCCGAAAAAACCGCTCCTTCCTCTACCCACTCCCGTAGTCTGGAATTAACGTAGAGATTAACCATATTGCTCACTGATGTCAGCAGCAACCAGATGATAAAAATCTGTAAAGGAATACGGATTATTCCGCGTCCTTCTAGCCTAGTTTCGGGAAATACATACAAAATCGCCGCTATTCCGGCAAACCAAAGCAGTATCAGTCCAATAAGAGCCAGTCTTTTCCAGAGAATATTTAGCGTTAGTTGTCGCTGAATATCGGCCTGTTGACGGAATTTAGAGGAATCTTCTAGAGAGGCTAAAATCGGTTCTTGGGAGCGATCTTTTCTGGGGGGGGAATTTATAGGTAAATTTCGATCGGATTGACTTTTAGCCTGTTTTTTGAGGAGATTGAAGCGATTTCTTAAACGTTTCTGCCACCAAATTGATACCCAGCTTAAGAAAATTAGCCCCAAAATAATTATAGTGGCAGTCATTACCTGTTGCCGACGAGGGGCGGGCTGACGTTCTTGCCAAGCTTGGATCAAAGCTGTTTGGATGATTTTAACCCATCTGTCCGCTAAATCGCCAACCGAAGAAGAATCGATCAGGGCATCAACTTCTGTCACTGTCAGAATTACCTGTTGCGGTAACTTCTGGTTATCCTTGGCCACAATCACGGTTAAATTATTGAGAGTCGCCGTACTTACTTGCAGGGTTGTCGGATCGAAACCCCGATTGATAATATTATTTAAACCTCTTTCAATGCTCCTAGCCCGTCTTTCTACCGGGGAGAGTTCCCGGGACTCAGAAGCGGTAAAATCTTGGGAGGCAATCTGAAATAAGGCAAATCCATCTAGATTCACGGAAGCATATTCTATATCCCCGGCTACAAAAATCCTTGTTCCCGTGGGAGATACAAATGGAACCAGAAAATTTTGGCCTAGGGATGGCGGAGAATTAAGAACAAAAATACTAACCAAGAGGCAACCCGCCAATCCTTGAATGACCAGATTGAAAATTTTTCCCCGTTGCCGTCGTCCCATTGCCCAAGTTTCCTTTTTGATTAACAATGATCTTGAGTCGCTTTCTCAGCTTATGACAGTTATCTTAAGGGTGAGATCAAAAGTTTTCGTTTTGGGGAGTCGTCGTCCCTCTCCCTTCTCCCCTCTCCCCACTGATTACTGATAACTGCAATCCCCAACCCCCAACATTAGTTAACTTCTCATGTCCAATATACCCCCACAGTGGCGCGAGGAAATAACCTCTTTACCCCCTTGGTTACGGCGTTCACTCGGCAAATCTAGCGAAATTTCCACGGTTCAGCGCATTATCAAACAAAGGAACATTCATACTATCTGCGAGGAGGGTCGCTGTCCCAATCGCGGCGAATGTTATGCCCAAGGTACGGCGACTTTTTTGTTGATGGGTCCCACCTGTACCCGGTCCTGTGGTTTTTGTCAAGTGGATAAGGGTCATGCACCCATGCCTCTCGATGTGGAGGAACCGCAAAAAGTAGCGGAAGCGGTGCAATTGTTAAATTTAAGTTACGTTGTCTTGACTTCTGTAGCCAGAGATGATATCGAAGACGGCGGGGCCGGTTGGTTTGTGCGGACGATGACAGCCATTCGCGAACTCAATCCCCACACTTTAATTGAAGTGTTAACCCCGGATTTTGCTGGAGGTAAGGGAAGTCAACAGGAACGGGTGGCGACGGTGGTAGGGGCAAAACCTGCCTGTTACAATCACAATATCGAGACGGTGCGCCGTTTGCAAGGACCGGTTAGACGCGGGGCTAAATACGATCGCTCTTTGGCGGTTTTGCGTTATGTTAAGGAAATCGATCGCTCAATTCCGACGAAATCTGGCCTAATGGTCGGTCACGGTGAGACAAAAGAGGAAATTATCGAGACTTTGGCAGATTTACGCGCAATCAACTGCGATCGAGTTACTATTGGTCAATATATGCGTCCTTCTCTGGAACATTTGCTCGTACAGAAATATTGGACTCCCTCAGAATTTAGCGAGTTAGGAGAAATTGCCCAAAAAATGGGTTTTTCTCAGGTTAGATCCGGACCCCTAGTCCGCAGTTCCTATCATGCGGGAGAGTAAATCAGTTATCAGTGATCAGTTATCAGTTATCAGTTATCAGTTATCAGATGTAAGTTTTAAGTTAATTAGTTAGTTATCATTATCTTTATCTTTATACCTGTTTACCGATTACTGTTTACTGATCACTGAAAAATCTTACCCACTTCCCTGATCAAGATGAATTTAGAAGCAATCATCCTAGAGGAAATTAAACAATCAGTAGCAGGTCGAATTAGCTTCGAGCGCTGGATGGATTTAGCTCTCTATCACCCCGATTATGGCTATTACACCTCTGGAAAAGTAGAAATTGGCTCAAAAGGAGATTTTTTTACTTCCTCGTCCCTAGGGGCAGATTTTGGCCAATTGTTGGCAGAGCAATTTGTCGAGATGGCGGAATTTTTAGGCAATTCGCCTGGATTTACTTTAGTGGAAGTGGGAGCAGGTTCGGGAATTTTAGCGAAAGATATCCTTGATTATTTAAGTGATAGCTATGCTGATTTTTATCAAAATCTCAGTTATATAATTGTCGAACAATCTCAGAAACTCAGGGAAAGACAACGGGCAACTTTAGCGGGATATTCCCCGGTATCTTGGCAAAGTTGGCAGGATTTAGCCGATAATTCCCTTGTGGGTTGTGTGTTTAGTAATGAGTTAATCGATGCTTTTCCTGTCCATCGAGTTGTGATCGAGTCAGGGGAATTGCGAGAAATTTATCTAGGATTGGGGGAACCTTTTCAGGAGATTATCGCAGATTTATCTACTGACAGAATCAAAGATTATTTTGATTTAGTGGGGATACATATTCCTTCCCCACTTTATCCGGAGGGTTATCAAACCGAGGTAAACTTATTAGCTTTAGACTGGTTAGAAACGGTTAATCGGAAACTCGATCGAGGTTATATCTTAACCATAGATTACGGTTACACTGCTGAAAAATATTATCATCCCCAAAGAAGTCAAGGAACCCTACAATGTTATCGACAACATCAGCGTCATGATCATCCTTATTTGTGGGTGGGGGAACAAGATATTACTACTCATGTGGATTTTACTGCTTTACAACGTCAAGGGGAGAAATTAGGCTTAAAAAATCTCGGTTTTACTCAGCAAGGATTATTTTTAATGGCTTTGGGATTAGGGGATAGATTAAATGAACTTTCTCAAGGAAAAATCGATATATTAACTATATTTCAGCGTCGAGATGCCTTACATCAATTAATCAATCCCACCGGTTTAGGAGGATTTGGAGTGTTAATTCAGGGGAAAGGAGTAGAGGAAAGAATACTTCAGGGATTAAGCAAATAACTAAAAAAAATAGGGCTGAATGCTGTTAACTTTCAGCCCCAAGAAATAATTAAGCTCCTACGGATTCTTTAGCCGCATACATTACCTCTAAAGTTATTTCACCAATACCTCGCTCCCGGGCAAATTTTTCGGTATTTCGTTTGACTTTACCCCGCACAAAACCGGGTATTTTCTGTAATTCTGCCGTCGCTTCCTTATTCCAATTTAGGTCAGAATCTGCCGAGATACCTTTAGTAATTACCTCTTTGGTATCATGACCACCGAATATCTCCAATAGGTGATCTTCCATACCCAAAGTAAAGGAATTATAGACCAAATCGGCGATCTGATTAGTGCCTTCGTAACCTAAGAAAGGTTTATAACCGAGGGGGAAATTTTGGATATGAATAGGTGCGGCAATTACTCCACAGGGAATATCTAAACGTTTGCCCACATGACGTTCCATTTGAGTACCAAATATCGCCGCCGGTTCCAACCGGGCAATAGCATCTCCTATCGCCCCATTATCATCACTAATTAACACTTCATCGCAATATTCACTCACTTGTTCCCGGAACCAATCCGCATCATACTTGCAATAAGTCCCCGCTAAAACCACATGGATTCCCATCTCTCTGGCGAGAATTTTTGTCATAGCGGCTGCGTGGGTATTATCACCAAAAACCACCGCTTTTTTCCCGGTTAAATTCTGACAGTCAATGGAACGAGAAAACCAAGCAGCTTGGGAGATATGCAGAGTTTGTTCATTGATAAAATCTTCGTAATCTACTGCTGCACCTTGGGGATTAATTACCTCTTGGATTTTGCGAATACAGCGCGCTGTTTCCACCACTCCCATGGGGGTAATATCAACGTAGGGCATAGCGAATTCGTTTTCGAGATATTTGGCTGTCATTAATCCCACTTCTCGATAGGGAACCAGATTAAACCAAGCGCGGGGCAGATTTTTTAAGTTGTCCACCGAGGCTGCTTCGGGGAGAATTTCATTAACTTCAATGTCCAAATCTGCCATTAACCGCTTTAATTCTGTGCGATCATGTTGGTTATGGAAACCGAGGGTGGTAATACCAATAATATTAACCGAAGGTTTAGGAGTTTTCTGGGAGATAATTTCCCCTTTTCTCTGGGCCTTATCGAGATAATACTTGATAATTTGATAGAGGGTTTTATCGGCCGCTTGTAGTTCATTATAGCGATAGTGGTTGACATCGGCCAGCAGCACATCTCCTTGGGCATCCTGTCGCGCTCTTTCGACAAAGTTTTGTAAATCCTCTTGGAGAATACTGGAGGTACAGGTGGGGGTTAAAACGATTAAATCGGGACTTTCTTCGCGATCTTTGCGAACAATATTATCGACGACTTTTTCTTGGGAACCCCGGGCTAAAACATTACGATCGACAATACTAGCAGTGACGGGGGTAAAATTACGCTCCCTTTCCAACATCGAGCGCATGACGTTAAAATAATCGTCTCCCAGAGGAGCGTGCATGATAGCATGAACATTTTTAAAGGAACTGGCGATCCTTAAAGTGCCAATATGAGCGGGACCCGCATACATCCAATAGGCCAATTTCATAGAGGGTTCTCCTACAGTCAGACTTTTTTGATTGTCTCAGACTTTACGGATTTAGGAGTGAACGCTTAACGGAAGATTACAAAAAGTCCCCATGCAGATTAAGTATCTTTTTGGGGAAAAATGACACAAATATTAATATTAACTTTTTTAACAATTTATGTCATTAGGGACAAAATTTCTTTACCGACCGCTTGGTAACAAAGCCAACCGAAATTGGCCCGGGAGTCGGGATAATCTTTGACGATGACTCCTTTTTCGGCCGCTCGTTCAAAAGCAACTAAACGGGGAATTTCTCGCTTAAATACGGGTAATTTTGCTTCTTCTAGAGCTTTCCGCGCTTCTCGTCCTGTTTTTGTCCGTGAATCCACTTGGGTTAAAAGAACTCGATAATTATCGGTCATCGTGGACAGCAATTCTACCGCTTTAATCGCGACATCGATATCGAGATGATTGGGAGTGGTGGGTAGGATTAATAAATCGCTGCCCTGAGCTAAATCTTTTAACTCGTCTGGCTCTGGCCGGGCCTGGGTATCGACGATAATATGAGTGTATTGTTTCACCAGTCCCGTCGCTCCAGCTTGGGACGCTACCATAAAAGGAAGGGTATCTTCCCGGGACCAATGGAGAGCCGAACGATTTTTATCCGCATCGATCAATAAGGTGGGCGCTTTTTCTTGAAAATAGGCGGCCAGATGAATCGATGTGGTGGTTTTCCCGACCCCTCCCTTCAGTGCTACGACGGAAATAATCATGAACGGCTCGATCGAATAAGTGAGTATTTTCTAGTGTACTCCCAGACGGACTGAAAACCGTCTAAGTTTCCCCCCAGAAAGGCTATCTGTCGGGATTCTTGATTTTTGAGCGTGGCTCTCTCGAAATTATGGTGTAAAGTGTTTCTTAATGTTAGATTTTGGGCCGATGCCCTCCCGAGCGATCACTTTTTCCGCTCACCAAAAGTACGGGAGAGTCTTCAATGTTGAACCAATTCTTAGCAATAGCGATCGCTTTCATGATTGGGTTAACTGGGGAATTAGTCCTCTCTTTACCCGCTACTCGTTTATCCGATCGAGAAATCTCCCAACAATTACAGACTATCCCGGGCTGGCAGTTACGAGATCAACGGATTGAAAAAACTTTTAAATTTAACAATTTTATCGAAGCGATCGCTTTTGTTAATCGTTTAGTTACTCCGGCTGAATCCCTAGGCCATCATCCTGATATTACCATCAATTACAATCGCGTCACCCTTTCCCTAACTACCCATGACCTGGGAGGTTTAAGTAACTTAGATTTTGATTTAGCTCAACAAATCGATCGCCTGATTCCCTAGTTTTAAATCAGCTTTAACGCACACATCTATTATCTTGGCGAATATCCCAACTACCATCAACACGGAATAAAAATAAACAGCGTTTGTCGGGTGTACCGGGAGCAACTAAAGTAATTCTGCCTAACTGTCCCCAAGAACCGCCTAAACCCCCCCTTGTATCGGCCCAACTAGCGCGATAAATTGTACCTTGATTACCCGCCGGTCCACTAACTCGGCGTAGGGTAGAATTATTAGTATCGATGCTAACGCCGCGAGTGATGGGAGTCCAATCGGTGACATTTTCACACTCGTCCCCCTGCACTTTTGCCACTTTAATCTGTTCGGTTTCACTTTCTGCCATGCACAAAGATAGGGGATAAGAACCTTCTCCCATGGCTTGATAACGGGTATTTTTCCACTGTTGTGATATTTCAAAGGTGGCGATATTTAAGCGAATCCAAGCCATTAAACGCTGATAAACAGAAAGGGCAATGGTTAAGAGAATTCCTAATAAAATTATGGTAACTAACATCTCTACTTGAGTTAAGCCAGAGGTGGATTTTTGCCGATCAAAAAGCTGTAAATTGCGAAAAGTATTGGAAGAAAGGTCGAAGACATTCATGAGCCTCATCTTGCCTTTTTATTTTCAATAAATTATGTAATTAACAAGGAGCAACAATTAATTTGCTCTAGGATAATCCACATAATTTCTTGCTGTTATTACGGACAAAATTGACGGTGATCGCTATTTTTTTCTGATACTGGCAAAAAAGTTATTTTTAGGTAAAAATGAGCTAAATAAAAGTAATTTACCAGTTTTTTTGGTTAATTCAGTTTATTTGCCCTGTTTATATGGCAAAATTTCCCGCTAACGAATAAATCCCAATTGTCGTCTGGCCTCAAATAATCCGATCGCCACACTAACGGAAAGATTTAAACTTCTCACCCCCGGTTCTGCCATGGGAATATAAACCGTGTCATCGCACTTATTTAATAAATCTGCCGGAATACCGTCGGTTTCACTGCCAAAAAGTAGCCAATCTCCGCTTTGATAGCTGTATTCCACATAACTGCTGCTGCCGCGCACAGTAAACCCGATCGTCCGTCCCCCGCTCTTTTGTTGATATGCACAGAAATTATCAATTGTCAAGTGGTACATGAGTTTTACATAAGGCCAATAATCTAAGCCGGCGCGCTTCAGATAGCGATCGCTAATTTCAAAACCCAAGGGACCAACTAAATGCAATTCTGTCCTCGTTGCGGCGCAAGTACGGGCAATATTCCCCGTATTTGGCGGAATTTGCGGATTGATTAAAACCACTCGTAAAATCGGTTCAGTCATCATTTATCAGTCATCAGTCATCAGTTATCAGCTTCTGAAGGCAAGAGGCAACAGGCAAGAGGCAAAAGACAGAATCTGACAATTCTCCTACCTAAAAAGAAGGTTAGAAACTAAGCACATCAAAGCTTTTAGCTTAACCAATTAGGTCTTAGATTCGGTCGAGTGATCAGTCCACTGTTTACAGCAAAAAACTCCCCACCTCTCAATTTATAATTCATAATTTATAATTTATAATTCCCACTTCCCATCTCCCTTGGGTGAGGACTAACTATACTGGATTCTGCCCCACCCCAGTCAAACTTATTTTAAATTGGCATAACTATCCATACTCAACGGGACTAAATCGCCATGGATAGTCAAACCTAACAACATTGTTTCATTAGCGGGGATTAAATTACCTGTAAGAGCGCAAATCTCATTTTTTCTAGCTGTAGCGTTAAATACTGCCCTTATATCACCAGCACAAAACTGAGGTCGATAATCTCCTGATTTTTGCTGAACGAAATTCCATAAGACATCGCGAATGAGTGCTTGATAACCTTGATTGCCGGAAATCTCTTTCAGCTTGTCCTTGAGGACTCTTTCCAGACGAATGCTGGTGACTTCCATATCGGTGGTGGTGGTGCGTGTGATTGTCCGCATAATTTTTCTCTCCCGAATACTAAACCTATTGGTGTTACAAGTGTAGTATAAGAAAGATACCTTTAACAAGCACAACCGGCGAAACCGTGACCTCTGCTGCTCTTTTATTGTTACCTCTAAGGAGAAACCGCATCTAGTCAGAATCCTATTTTGCTGCTAGAAAAAACATTGCTTAACTCTGAAACGTGATTGCTATCTGAATCTTACCTGAAGGCATAACTTAATATAATAATTTCCTTCTTCCTGATATATAGTTCCATAATCATGTCTTGTTCTACTAGGTACATCCAGCTTAGTTTGAGTAAAAAGACAATCTTCAAAAGTTTTCCTATCTAACAAATAATAGGAAAGAACTTCACCATTTTTTGTGACCACTAAAAATCCATTAGGTGTATTATCTTTTTTCCAATCTTCCGAAGCTTTTAATCCTAAGGTTATATCAGTTAAAAAGTTTTTTATCTTTCTCTCATAAATTTCTCCGACATTTTGCAGTTCATAGCCACAGGGATTATCCATTGTCATTTTTTCGTGCAATTTTATTATACTTTTATTATTTTCACCACTATAAGCATTTAGCAGTAAGTTCGCCACAATAATTGGCATACTATCATCTATCAGGATGAGATTTCTATAAAAAGTGTTAGTAAACTCTCTGGTTTTTAACTCGTCAAATACTATTTGACACTGGCCTCTAATTGTTATTAAAATTTTTGTTGCTGATTTCAACTCTTTCAACTTTAGAATATCAAGATTATTATTGCTTTCAATCCTATAAATGAAAACCGTTCTTCTACCAGCATTAAAAATTGTTGGTGGTTGACCTAATTTAGATTTGATTGAGAAACTGAAATTGTCATGCTGATCTCTTTTTGTATCAATAATTCCAATTTATATATCTTTAACATTTATTGAATCTTGTTTAATAGTTTGACAATTGATACTTTTGAGGAAATCTTCGATGGCTGGAATAGAAAAACTCCTTCCTTGACTATTTATAATAGCTTTAAATATGTCATTTGCTTTATCAATGAAATCCTGAACAGAAATTCTTTGATCGATGCAATTACTTCTTTTAATGACGATTTCAGAGAGATTTTTTTCTAATTGAAATTCTACTTTTTCTAGGTTCTCATAGTGAAAAATTCTGCTTATATAAAAGAAATCTGAAAGTTTTTGAAAACCCGCATCACCTTTATAAAGTTTTTTTGCCCCAACAAGTAAAATAATACATAAACTTCAGTCCATTCTCTCTTATTATAGCTGCGATAATTCATGGTGTTTTTTCAATTATGTGAATAACTCTAATTGTTTTCCTTGCCAGTCTGTAAATTTAACATTTACATTTGATTCCTTCGATAAATCTAAAGCTTTAATCACCTCTTTTGCCACTGCTTTTACCACGGGAATAGCCACAGAATTACCGAACTGTTTATAAGCTTGGACATCGCTAACAACAATCCGAAAACTATCGGGAAATCCCTGTAATCTTGCCCATTCTCTGGGGGTCATTCTGCGGACGAATAATTTATTTACCTCTCCCTTAATGCGAGTAACCGAAGTAAAATTAGTCAGTCTTTGATCGATAACTAAATTTCTTTCTTTTCCCATACCTCCCACTACAATAGCATTAGCGATACCATCGGGAGAAATAATCTCATAACCGAACCCATTACCTTTATTTTCGTTTCTGGCCCTGTGTTTAAACAAGGTTTCTAAATACTGATTAGAGAGATAATATTTAACGCTGACTTCCTTTTCTTCTAGGATATCTTTGAGACAAGTTTCTTGATGGGTTGGTTGGGGATAGGAAAAATGGTAAATATTTAAATCCTCTCGAAAACCGACGATAAAAATTCGGGGACGGTTTTGAGGAACCCCAAAATATCTGGCATTTAAAATCTGGGGACTAGGGACAAAATAATGGAAATCCTTTTCTAGTATATCTAAAATAGTTTTTAAAGTTTTCCCTCGATCGTGGTGAACTAAACCCTGGACATTTTCTAAGATAAAAGCTTTCGGTTTCTTTTCGTGTAAGATCCGGGCAACTTCAAAAAATAAGGTTCCGCGTGCATCTTCAAAACCGTGTTTTCTGCCGGCGATACTAAAGGCTTGACAGGGAAACCCGCCGCATAGTATATCATGATCGGGGACAGTTTTTACCTCTAATTTTCTGAT
>NZ_JAPZSO010000213.1:0-37689 GCF_027531715.1 Microcystis sp. LE19-8.1F
AGTAGGGTTGATTGATAGTAGGGTTGATTGATAGTAGGGTTGATTGATAGTAGGGTTGATTGATAGTAGGGTTGATTGATAGTAGGGTTGATTGATAGTAGGGTTGATTGATAGTAGGGTTGATTCATGAATCAACCCTACCCAAACCCCCCGTTGGGGTAGGGACGGCTGCTGATATATCTGTAATAAATCAAGAGTCACTCCCCTTGCAGGAGTGCCTCTCCTGATATGTAGCCTATACTCAACGGATGGCCGTATTATAGCGGTGCGAGAAATCCGATGGTTTTCCAAGATTTGGCCGAGCAGTTTGGGAAAGAAAACCCTCGCAGGATTTGCGGGGGTTTTTCGCCGATTCAGCGTCTCTCTGCCGGGGGTGCAGGAGGAGCCACATCGGGGGGAGGAGTTACCTGTAGGGGAACCGAACGAGTGTCGGGAGCTGCCACAGTGACGGGAACGGTAATCGGTTCGGCTGCTGGGGGGGCCGTATTTTCAGGACGAGGAGCAGCGGCACTGGTAGGAGCAGTGCTAGTACGCCGACGACTAGAACGGCGTTGGCTGGGTTCGCTAGTATTAGAACGGACGATAGTTTGCTCACGACTTACCCGAACCCGTCGCCGTCTGCGGATAGGTCCTTCGCTGGGGGAACCCTCATCGCTGCTGGCTAAACGATTGTTAGTAGTTTGGGTAAAGTAGGTACGTCGGGGTTTAATTGGTTCCGCTTTTAATGTCACTGGACGTTTGCCTAAATTCGGTTCTGGGAAACCTTGATAGGGAATGTCCTTAATTGCTCCTAACATAAATTGTCGCCACATCCAAGCGGACATGGTACTGGCTCCATTGGTGGGTTTATTATTGTCATTACCGAGCCAAATTCCCGTGACTAATTGGGGAATATAACCGACAAACCAAAGGTCGCGAGCCTTGTCAGAAGTGCCGGTTTTTCCTGCCACCGGACGACCAATTTGTGCGGGGGTTCCCGTTCCCGAATTAACCACATCTTGCAGCATCCAAGTCATCGTCGCTGCCGTGTTTTGATTGAGAGCAGTTTTCGGTTTAAAATTGGCTTGATAAATTACTTTACCATGGCGATCAAGTACCTGATTAATACCGTAAACTGGTTGATGCACACCATTATTAGCCAAAGTACCGTAGGCGCTGGTCAATTCTAAAAGATTGACTTCCGAAGCACCCAAAGCCAAAGAATAAGTGGGTAAAAGTTTCGACTGGATCCCCATATCTTGAGCTAATTTAATCACCGGATTCCAACCCACAGCCACTAACACCTGAACTGCCACCACATTCAGGGAAGAAGTCAAAGCATCGCGCATGGACACCTCGCGGCCGCTATACTTATCGCCGTAGTTTTCCGGTTTATAACCATCCACCACATACTGAGCATCTTTATAATTAGAATAGGGGGATTTCCCCGCCGCAATCGCCGCCGCATAGACAAAAGGCTTAAAAGTAGATCCTGGCTGACGTTTTGCTTGTGTCACCCGATTGAATTGATTCTTATCGTGGTCAATTCCCCCGACCATGGCCTTAATTTGTCCATTTTTGGGGTCAATTGCCACTAAAGCCGCCTGTTGGAAGTTCTGCCACTTGCCATAACGAGAAACCGCTCTTTCTACCACTTCCTCCGCTTCGCTTTGCCAACGAGGATTAAGGGTAGTTTTTACCACCAATCCCCCCGCTTCTAGGGTTTTAGCGGGAACCAGTTGCGGCAGTTCTTTTTCCACATAATCGGTAAAATAGGCCGCTTGCCGTTGCAGACGTTTTAGGGGACTGGTTTTAATGCCTAGGGGAGATGCGATCGCCAGTTGCGCTTGAGCCTTAGTAATAAATCCCACCTCGGCCATAGTTTTGAGGACGATATTACGCCGTTCTAGGGCAGATTTAGGGTTTTCGAGGGGAGAATAGAGACTAGGAGCGGGAACAATGCCAGCAAGGGTGGCAGCTTCGGCTAGAGTTAATTTATCGACGGGTTTACTGAAATATAACCAAGCGGCATCGGCAAGACCGTAGGCCCCGGAACCGAGATAAACTAGGTGAAAATAACGCTCTAAAATCTGGTCTTTTGTATATTTATCTTCTATTTTCTGAGCGATACGCATTTCGCGTAATTTGCGATCAAAGCTCCTTTCTTGGGATAAAAAGACAATCCGGGCCAATTGTTGGGTGATGGTGCTGCCTCCCTCCACCACTCCCCCGGCTCTCAGGTTAGAAAAGAGAGCGCGAGCAATACCCTGGCCATCAACTCCCCCGTGTTCGCGAAACCGGCGGTCTTCACTAGCGATAAAGGCCTCCTGTACCAGTTGAGGAACTTGGGCAATTTTCACAGTTTCGTAAGTGCTAGGGCCATTTTGCTTGAGGATTCCCCCATTAGCGGCTTGAATGGTTAGGGTGCCGGGACGAGTATATGTTTGTATATCGGCGATATTTTGCGGTAAAGAGCTTTCAAGGCGATAAATGCCCCAACCTACCCCCAAAAGTCCCCCTGTCACGCCTAATCCCAATCCCAAGTACAACCCAAAGCGGGGATGTTGTCGCCATTGCGGTAAGGGGGAATTGTCGATCAGGGTAGTAAATTTGTTTTTTAAGGGTTTTAACGTCTCTAGAGCCTTGTTACTGGTTCGGGAGACTAAATTGACCTTTTTTTCTTTGGAAGCGGCTTCTACTGGCTTTTCCCCCGCAACTGGCGCAGATTTGGAGTCGATAGGATCGACTTTAGGGGGTTGCTCGGAATTCTCTAATTTATTAGCAAGATTATGAAAAAATTGACTAAGTTTTTGTTTGTATTTCATGTTAATCGAGCGGGTGAGGGTGAGGGAGTGGGAAGTGGGGTGTGGGGGTGTGGGGTGTGGGGTGTGGGGTGTGGGGTGTTGGGGAAGTGGGGAGGTGGGGTGTGGGGTGTGGGGTGTGGGGTGTCGGAAGAGTAAATAGAAATAATCTCCTATCTCCTGTCTCCTGTCTCCCGTCTCCCGTCTCCTGACGACCGTCTCCTGTCTCCCGTCTCCCGTCTCCTGTATCCTGACGACCGTCTCCTGTCCCCTGACTCCTTAAAGATCGCTAAATTGTCGCCACCATTGCTGGAGAGGATAATAGACGAGGGGAGTCCAGAGACTACTAAGCAGAGCAGCAGTGAGGGCAATGCGTTGATAATCGAGCCAAAGATCGGCGAGATTTTTGCCTCCTTGTAGATAGTATTGAAAAGCGATGGCAGCGTCGGCAATTAAAGTCATAACAAAGACAATTAAGACCACGGCGATCAATTCTTCTTTAACATAACGTTGTCGGTGTAAACGGGAAGTGAGGAAGCCGATGAGACCAAAAACCATGATATGGGAAGGATAATTAGAGGTAAGACTATCTTGAATAGTGCCGAGCGCTAATCCGGCCACCACACTATCGAGACAAGAGCGATTGAGACTCCAACTAACCAACCAAATCAGTAACCAATTGGGAGCGATGCCTAAAATCTCCATACCGGGGAGCCGCATTAAGGAAAGAAAGGCACAGAGAAGCAGCGAAGCGATAGTGACTAAAATATTCAGGATAAAACGAGAACGGGCTGATAAACGGCTTAATTTCAGCATAATTCCCCCTCTCACTGCTGGGGTTGCGGGTGAACGAACACCCATTCGAGATTGTCCACGGTGGCGGTAAATTCAATTTTGGCGGTGGGGGCGGGATTTTCCTGTAAATTAAGGGAAATTATGCGACCGATGGGCAACCCCGGCCAAAAAAGACTACTAAAAGCCGAAGTTGTCACCACATCTCCCGGTTTGACATCGGGAGCTTTTTCAAAAAAGCGCAGGGTGGCGACTTGGGAATTCTGACCTTGAATCAAACCCATGGACCGACTACGATTTACCGTTGCTCCGATGCGACTTTGGGAATTACTGACCAATAAAACTTTGCTGGTGTGGGGAGTAACTTCCGTAATCCGTCCCACTAAACCGCCAATTCCCGTCACCGAAGCACCCACTGGCACACCATCGGCGCTACCGCGACCGATAATTACCTGTTGCCACCAATCATCGGCGCTGCGGCCAATAATTGGCGCAGAAATCAGGGGTTTTTTCTGGGTTTGATAATAACCAAGCTGTTTTTTTAATTGTTGATTTTGATATTCGACTTCACTTAAACGATTTTGTAATTCTCGCACCCGTTGATCGGCCAGAAGTTGCTCTTGCAGATTAGTTTCCTCTCCCTGAAAAGGACGAGTTAATAAACCATACAATTCTAAAATCGCCCCACTTTGATAGGTGCGAATGTACCAAGCTCCCCCCAAAGCGGCAGCGAGCAGAAACAGTCGCCATCCCTGCTGTGTCCATTTTCGTCGTGCTGAATACATGAGCGATTTAAAACCTCTTGACTGTGTAGAGTGAGAATCCGTCCATTTTTCCGCTGCTGATGGCTAACGGCTAACCGATCCTAGTGACCTTTAGACATTGCGAGTTGTTTCATTAACGATCCGCTCAAAGAGTTTCTGATTTTTTAACACTTCTCCCGTGCCTTTGACCACACAGCGCAGGGGATCTTCAGCGACATGGGTAACGATACCGGTTTCGTGACTGACTAGGCGATCGAGTCCCCGTAATAAAGCACCTCCTCCCGCTAACATGATGCCGCGATCAATAATATCAGCAGCTAATTCGGGGGGAGTTTTTTCTAGGGTACGTTTGATCGCATCAATGATCACGGAAAGTGGCTCATCCATACTTTCCCGCACTTCTTCCGCTTTTATGGTCACGGTGCGGGGTAAACCGGACATAAGATGCAATCCCCGCACTTCCAGAGGGGGAAATTCATCTCCGGGGGTGGGATAAGCGGAAGCAAGGCGAATTTTAATATCTTCGGCCGTACGTTCCCCGATAATCAGATTATGGACTTTTTTCAGATAAGCGATAATTGCTTCCGTCAGTTCATCCCCGGCCACACGCACCGATTCGCTGATCACTGTCCCATCGAGACTGAGAATCGCCACTTCCGTGGTGCCACCACCGATATCAATGATCATATTTCCCGTCGCTTCCGAGACGGGTAAACCGGCACCCAAGGCCGCAGCAACCGGTTCATCAATTAACCCCACTTCTCGCGAGCCGGCATTTTTGGCCGCATCCACCACCGCACGTCTTTCTACTCCAGTAATCCCACTGGGAACACCGATTACCATGCGGGGATTGCCAATCGTACCATCGAGCGCTCGTTTGATGAATTCCGCTAACATGATCTCGCAACTGTAAAAATCGGCGATTACCCCATCGCGCAGGGGTCGCAGAGCGGTGACATGGCCCGGAGTTCGACCGAGCATTTTTTTGGCCTCCTCCCCGACAGCGACCGGGTTACGATCTTGATCGATCGCCACTACCGATGGTTCCTCTAAAACGATGCCTTTCCCTGATACATAAACGAGGGTGTTTGCTGTCCCCAAGTCTATACCTATGTCCCTTGATAAGGCTAGACCTCTAAAAAAACGCACTTGTTTTCACTCCTGTTCTGATAACAACGTTACTATAGCTAGACTTTCGATCGAATCGACTTGGATTTTATTAGGTTTTGTTTCTCAAGTCTAGTTAATTATCGCTTCTTTCTCTCCGGATTTACGCAGGTCTTCGGCCTAATTTTCTGGCTGCCCACCGGTCAAGTCCAAGGTTTCGGGCTAAAATAAACATACTATTGTACTAAATTGAGGATTTAAGACCATGAGTTTAAATCTGGTTCATTTGGTGGGACGAGCGGGGAGAGACCCGGAAACGAAGTATTTCGAGTCCGGCAGTGTTAAGTGTACCTTCACTTTAGCGGTTAATCGTCGCTCTAAAAATAGCGATCAGCCGGATTGGTTCGATCTGGAAATTTGGGGCAAAACGGCGGAGGTGGCCGCTAATTATGTGAAAAAAGGCGGTTTAATCGGGATTAAAGGGTCTTTGAAAATGGATACCTGGAATGATAAAAACACGGGATTAGCTCGTTCTAAACCGGTAATTCTCGTCGATCAATTAGATTTACTCGGTTCTAAGCGCGATAGTGAGGCTAATTCCGAGCGAGAATTTTAAAGCTTGAGCGGCATTATTTCCAGATTTTGGATGTGTTAGCCTCTGGTAACACATCCTTATTAGACCTCTGGTAAAAATCAAAAATTGTTGTTAGGGTCAGGAGTCAGTAGTCAGGAGTCTCCGAGTCAGGAGTTAGGAGTTAGGAGTCTCCGAGTCAGGAGAATTAAGAATGAATAATAATCAATTAAGTAGCTGGTTATAATTAAATTGAAGATAGCTCCCCCCTTAATCCCCCCTTAATCCTCCCTTAATAAGGGGGGGATCTGACAATTTTTAACACCTACCTACTTAAATGGTATATTCACAGATTTTTGCCATTTAATCCTTATTTTTGCCGTTTTTGAATTATAAAAAATGAATTATGCAAGAGGTTTATTGATTCTCTAATTGACTGGAAAAATATTGCTGTAAATCTGGTAAAACTTCCCGATAAATAGCTGTATTTATCTCTAGATCACAGCCAAGAATAGAATTAAAAGGGATAATTTCCACCAGAGAATTACTATAAGCGATCGCTTGTAAAGTCCCGACAAATTCAGGGGTCCAGAGATTTTCTTGCAGGGAAATATTTTGTTTTTTTAACCAGCCGATCAAAGCCGAGCGCCCGATCCCGGGTAAAATATCAGCAGTAAGCAGGGGACTGTACCAGCAATTATCTTTCCATCCCCATAAATTGCCCGTGCTAGTTTCTAACCAATGACCGACTCGATCGACTAATATCGCTTCTTTTGCTCCTTTTTTTTGAGCAGTTTGTGCCGCTAACCAAGGGGTTAAATAATTACCAGTTTTATGTTCTCCTAAAACGCGTTGCCAAGCGGGATTATCTATTACCCACCCAATAATTCCCTGCTCTTGTCTAATGTTTAAATCTTCGGGTAAAAATCGGCCTTTAATCCACTCCCTACCATCGGGAAAAATTGTGATTCTCAGGACAGGATACAATAGGGATAATTTTTCGGCTCCTTGGCGAATTCGCTGCCAATCGGGAGCGGGCCAGTGGAAAACTTGTAAACTAGAGTGCAAACGTTCGAGATGCTCTTGCCAATGGGTTAGGGGATGATCTAAGCTTTGTTGATAGATACGCAGGGTAGTAAATATTGTGGCTCCATAAAGCAACCCAATATCATCAATACCCAGACTTATTCGCTCATTCTCGATTAATTCGCCATTATACCAATACATAATCAGTTAACTGTTTACTGACCTAGCTTATGAACCGTCAAAAATTTACTTGGGGATATTCTGGTTATAAATTGCGTCAGAGAGAAAATTTTAAAGAATTTCTGTGTTTACTGGGATTATTAATAGCGGCCTTAATTATCTATCTAGTGGGATTAGGTAATTTACCCTTGCGGGATTGGGATGAAGCGACCATTGCTCAGGTGGCCAAGGAAATTAGCCAAACCCCGCTGGAACAATTGCGCTGGTTATTTCCTAGTCTTTGGGGTGATCCCTACCTGAATAAACCGCCATTGATTCATAGTTTAATTGGTCTAACCTACCATTTCTGGGGCATCAATGAGGCCAATACTAGACTAATTCCCGCTTTTTTTACAGCTTTATCGGTGCCGCTTCTCTATCTTCTCGGTCGAGAAATTTTTCCGGCTCGTTTGCCAGCTTTACTGTCGGCCTTGATCTATTTAACTCTTTTGCCGGTGGTGCGCCATGGCCGTTTGGCCATGTTGGATGGAGCGGTATTGTGTTTTGAAATGCTGATGTTTGTTTGTTTACTGCGCTCACGGCGCGATTTACGCTGGTCTCTGGGGGCGGGGTTAGGATTTGCCCTCCTTTGTCTGACGAAGGGGATTATGGGGCTATTATTGGCGGGTATCGGCTTGATTTTTCTGCTCTGGGATACTCCTCGGTTGTTAACTTCTGTCTATTTTTGGTCGGGTTGGTTATTGGGAGCAACCCCCGCTTTTGCTTGGTATAGCGCCCAATTTTGGCACTACGAGCGGGAGTTCCTTGATTCCCTTTTTGTTCAACAGTTAAAGCGAGTTAGTGACGATCTGGACAATCATCGCGGCCCGTTTTGGTATTATCTGCTGGAAATTCTTAAATATAGTTGGCCCTGGTTAATTTTCTCGGTTTGGGGTTTACATTTAGCCCGTCAGGAATATCTCTACAGTTGGGCGAAGTTACTGTTAGTTTGGACGGGTGTTTATCTGTTGGTGGTTTCGGTAATGGCGACCAAGTTGCCTTGGTATATTCTGCCGATCTATCCGGCCTTGGCTTTAGCGGCCGGTTATGCCTTGGCGCAGCTGGGTAATCTTCCCATCGATCGCCCCTATCATCCAATCTGGTCAATTATTTTGGGTATTATCGGCTTTGTGGCGGGTTTATTAGCTTTAATGGCCTATTTCCCTGGTAATTTTGCCCCGATCGAACCTGTCCATCCTTTGATTCTGTTAACCTTATTGTCACTTTCCCTGACCATGGTGACAACGGCGATTTTGTTAGCCCGGCGCTCGGAACAATTCAGCGTGGTTTTGCTTTGGGGAATGTTGGTTTCTTTGTTTATTTTTGTTAATTCTCCCCTGTGGATCTGGGAATTAAATGAGAATTTCCCCGTCAAACCGGTGGCGAGTTTAGTGCAGAAATATGTGCCGGCCGATCACCCTGTTTATATTGCTTTTGCCTACGAGCGCCCCTCGTTAAATTTTTATAGTGGTCGTCGGGTTTTTCCCCTTGCTGCCGAAGAATTAATCAATCATTGGCAAAGTCACAAGCAACCTTACCTAATTATCGATCGTCAAACCAAAGAAGCTACTGATTTAGAAGGATTAAAGGCGATCGGATCCACGGATTCCGGTTGGTTTTTGGTGACGAAGCAGTAGTGAGGTTAATTGTTAATTGGGTGCATATCACATTGGCAAAAATACCGACAATCAGCAATTATCAGTGATACTAAATCTGTTGAGCATAGGTTACATATCAGGATAGGCAAGAGGCAAGAGGCAAAAGGCAAAAGAGGAAATAGATAATCAGTCTTTAATAACCGGATTTATAGCGGTTCTCGCATCTGTGCGGCACACTTAAACCTTTGCTGATTAAGCTGTTCAGGATCGGGAATGTACCTCTTGTGAATCAGAAACGCTATAGTATGACTCCCGACTGCTAACCCCAGGAAAAAGTTTTTCAGCAGCTCCTAGTTAATTTTAGAGGCCAAGTTCCGAAAAAGCAGAAAAAAGCGGGGTAATTTGCAACCACCCCACTAATATTATCAAGGAATTACGATTACTTATAAGCGTCCATACCCTCACAGGAACAAACCAGATTTCTGTCCCCGTAGGCATTATCAACCCGTCCCACTACCGGCCAGAATTTATAATCTTGTAGCCAAGAAAGCGGGTAAGCTGCCTGTTGACGGGAATAGGGACGACTCCAATCATCGGCAGTTAAAACTGCGGCTGTATGAGGGGCATTTTTCAAGGGATTATCGTGGGGATCCATGCTACCATTAGCGATCGCTTGTACCTCTTGATAGATAGTTAACAAAGCTTCACAAAAACGGTCTAATTCGCCCAAAGATTCGCTTTCCGTGGGTTCCACCATCATTGTACCAGCCACGGGCCAAGAAACCGTCGGTGCGTGGAAACCGAAATCCATCAAGCGTTTTGCCACATCTTCCACCTCGATGCCGGCCTGTTTTTTCAGGGGACGTAAATCGATCACGCACTCGTGGGCGACCGTTCCCGCGCTACCCTTAAATAAAACCGGATAGGCCGACTCCAGACGAAAAGCCATATAATTAGCGTTCAAAATTGCCACTTCTGTCGCTTTTTTCAAGCCTGCTGCCCCCATCATAGCGATATACATCCAAGAAATCACCAAAATGCTGGCACTACCCCAAGGCGCGGCCGAAATTGCGCCAATCGAGTCCTGATGCTTACCGTTAGCGGTTTCTGGGGATAATTTCGCCAAAACCAGGGAAACATCGGGCAGAAAAGGCACTAAATGGGATTTTACTCCGATTGGTCCCATACCGGGTCCGCCACCACCGTGGGGAATACAGAAAGTTTTATGGAGATTCAAGTGACAGACATCAGCGCCAAAATCCGCCGGACGACATAAACCCACCTGAGCATTCATATTCGCGCCATCCATATAGACTTGACCACCGTATTGATGAATCAAGGCGCAAATTTCGCTAATTCCCTGTTCAAAAACGCCGTGAGTGGAAGGATACGTCACCATCAAAGCCGCTAGATTATCCTGATGCTTCCGGGCCTTAGTTTTCAGGTCATCAATATCAATATTGCCCCGAGAATCGCAATTAACCGCCACTACTTTCATACCACACATAACGGCACTGGCAGGATTAGTCCCGTGAGCGGACTCAGGAATTAAGCAAATCTGACGATGACCTTGACCGCGACTTTCATGGTAGGCTCGGATCACCTGTAAACCGGCATACTCTCCCTGGGAACCGGCGTTAGGTTGTAGAGAAATGCCATCAAACCCGGTAATTTCCCCTAACCAAGTCTCTAACTGTTGAAAGAGAAGTTGATAGCCTTCTGCTTGGTCAATCGGAGCAAAAGGGTGTAATTTGCCGAATTCTGCCCAAGTTACCGGAATCATCTCCGCTACGGCATTGAGTTTCATCGTACAGGAACCGAGGGGAATCATGGAAGTATTTAAGGCTAGATCCTTTGTTTCCAGACGGTGCAGATATCTGAGTAATTCCGTTTCCGAGTGGTAACGATTGAACACCGGTTCGGTAAGATAGGCACTGGTACGGGTTAGATTAGCGGGTAATTCTAGACTAATTTTCTCGACTAATTCCGCCGTGGTAAAGGGCAATTCCTCGGTGGGGGCAAAAATTTGCCATAAATCCCACACATCCCTGAGACTGCTGGTTTCATCGAGACTAATTCCTAGATTATTCTCATCAAAATAACGCAGATTAATCTTATGGGTTTTTGCCTTGGCGAGGAGAGCCTTAACTCCCGTGGATACCGTAACTTTGAGCGTATCGAAGCACGGTTCTTTCCCCACCTGATAACCCAACTGTTTTAAACCAGTTGCCAATAAAGCGGTTAATTTCTGCACTCTTTGGGCGATTTTCTTGATTCCTTCCGGTCCGTGATACACGGCGTACATGGAAGCAATCACCGCTAGTAACACCTGTGCGGTACAAATATTACTGGTGGCTTTATCCCGGCGGATATGTTGTTCCCTGGTTTGCAAAGCTAAACGCAGTGCGGGTTTACCCTGACTATCCTTCGATACCCCGACAATGCGCCCCGGAATACTGCGTTTATAGGCATCTTTGGTGGCAAAATAGGCGGCATGGGGACCCCCATAACCCAAGGGAACCCCAAAGCGTTGACTGCTACCCACGGCAATATCAGCCCCCAATTCGCCGGGGGGAGTCAACAGGGCTAAACTGAGAATATCGGCGGCAACGGTGACTAACGCGCCATTTTGCTGCGCTTTGGCGATAAATTGCCGATAGTCATAAATTACGCCATCGGTGGCTGGATATTGTAATAATGCGCCAAAAATCGGCGTTTTAAAGTCAAAGAGACGATGATCATCGATAATAATGTCAATACCTAAAGGAATCGCTCTGGTTTTAACAACTTCAATTGTTTGGGGATGGCAACTACTAGAGATAAAGAAAGCATTGGCTTTAGTTTTGCACAGTCCGTAACTCATAGTCATCGCTTCTGCGGCTGCTGTTCCTTCATCGAGGAGGGAAGCGTTAGCAATTTCCAGACCGGTTAAGCTAGTGATGAGAGTTTGGAAGTTTAAGAGAGCTTCTAAGCGTCCTTGGGCGATTTCCGCTTGATAGGGAGTATAGGCGGTGTACCAACCCGGATTTTCTAAGATGTTGCGGAGAATTACCGGCGGGGTGATACAGTCATGGTAGCCCATGCCAATAAAGGAGCGAAATACCTGATTTTTGGAGGCAATAGCTTTTAATTGGGCAAGAGCGGCGTATTCACTCAAGGCAGGTGGTAGATTAAGGCTTTTTTGTAAACGAATTCCTGACGGGACAGTTTTAGCGATTAATTCCTCCACGGTAGCAACACCCAAAACCGCCAGCATTTTCTCGATTTCCGTCTCCGTCGGTCCAATGTGACGGTTAACAAAGCTATCGGTACAGTCTAGCAGGTCTTGCAGGTCAGCAGGAGCGAATTCCTCGGTTTTCTCGGCCGTAATTGACCTATTTAGCATATTAATCTCGGTTTCAACAATTACAAAAGTGCTGCGTTTCATCGCTAGGGGTGATTTTAACGCAACTTGTAAAATTTTTGTAATATTTGAAGCCATCAGCTAGATAAGCTGTCCGCGCCTTTAAATTGCTTGTTGAAATGAGGCAAGAGGCAAAGCACAAGGCAAATCCGCACCCCGTCAAGAAAAACTACGGGTTTCAACCTAGATGCGGTTTAGTGATAATTCTTTGACAATAGAGTTGAATTCCCTGTAACTTGGCTAGGGAGAATTTTGGTTTAATGGGAAGGATCAGTAAAGACATAAAACTCATCCGCAGCAAGCGATAAACAAGGATAGTTAAAGTCGTATGTTTTTCGAGACTGAGAAGATAACTATAGATATTATGAGTTAGTCTTAGATAACCATAGCGACGGGTGATAGAAGATGGTTCATGAATGATTTTAATCTGATTGGTAACAACGACTAAATAGCCTTGATTTGCGTATCTTCGGGAAAAATCAAAGTCTTCGTAGTAGAGAAAGTAATCGGTATCGAAATGGGGACAAGTGGAAAAATTCGAGAAATTAATTAATAAACTGCATCCCGTCACCCAGTCGGGAATAAGATAGGGTTTATCTCGATAGTCTAAGGATTCCTCTACTACGTTAATTGTGCCGATTTTGGCATTAAATTTTCCCCAACCAAACCATATTTTACCATCCGGTTCGTAAATTTCTGTACCAGCAATCGCAACTTCCGGATATTGCTGAAAAAATTTGCTTGCTTTCTCCAGAGAGTCCGGTAATAAGTAAGCGTCAGGATTAACTAACCAAACGATAGCTTCTCTGTCTTGTTGATAAATCCAATTAAGTCCCAGATTACATCCTTTCCCAAATCCTAAATTTTCCCCCGCTTCAATAATCTTGACTCTTTCAGCTGCTAGAGATTGGATATTTTTATCTTCAGTGGAATTGTTAACAATGATGAGAGTAGCAGATAAGTCATCGTTGAGGGAAGCGATTAAACGCTTAATTAATTCCGCGCAATTGTAGTTAACGGTCAATAGATAAATCATTACAGATAAAAGGTAGGAGTCACTGGCAATTAACAATGGTTAGAGAATAGAGAATAGCTTTCCCGTGAGAATTACTTTTTTTGAAGACGACAGAGATTAAAATTTTCAATTTTACTGGGAAAGGGTTGACAACTTTGGAAGTCAATAACTAGATTTTCCTTCGCTAAATCCCCCACTATATCAGGCGATTTTTTATTAAAGTCCGTCTGGAGAATGTAGAGAGATTCTGGGGGAGTATTAGCAATAAATGTCTCGGCATTTTTTCGCATTAAAGTTCCCTCACTGACTCCAGTATTGCCTTTGAGTCTCACAAAACGAGTCGAAGCGGGAAAATAAGGGACGATAAAAGATGTTCCTTCATCTCCCCAGATAACAATCGTGGAATTTTCGTAGGGTTTTAATGCTTGACTATCGATACCAAAATAACTATCTGACCATCCCATTCTCCACCAATCCATCGGTTTAACCGTAGTGACAATTAAGGAAAATATTAGCAGATTTATGATTAATAATGGTTTCTTGCGAGGATAAAGATAGGCAATAATCAAAATAATTAAAGTGGGACTGATTAATTCTAATGGCATCAGATAACGATAGATAGAAAATCCCACTAACCAAATAGAGTAAGCGGTCAGATAAAAAGGCAGTAAAAACCCTAAAACTGCATCGTGGGTTAAGTCAGGTTCAGAGGATAGATTGCGCTTAGAAATAGCACGAAAAATAATTACTACTATTAGTAAAATTATCAATAAATAGGTGATGGCTAATCGGCTATCTTGGAAAGGAACCTCAGAGACAAGAGTTTGTCTCTTGATAAAATAAACAGGATAAAACAACCATTGCCAGATATCTTTAGGCAAATATTGTATCCCTTTAAAATTGTATTCGGTTTCAATATAAGGAGATTGAAATATTTTATTATAGAAGGGAAAAAGAGGATTAGCAAACTTTGTCCACATTAAGATTATCCAATAACCGGCAGTGAGACTAAAACCCACGGCCATTGAGAGAATTGATAGGATTAAATTGCGTAATTTGTCTGACCAAGAATTAGGTAAAAAATTAATGGCTACCAAAAAGCTAATACTATATAAAGCATTGGTTAATTTAAACCCCGTTGCTAATCCTAATAAGAATCCAGCTAAAAGAATATTTTTAGAGGGAATTGGCAGATTTTTCCCTAAACTACTAACTATAAAAAATAATCCTCCCAGAACGAAAACACTGGTGGTATTATCACCAATACTGGTTCCTAACTCCGAGATATAGGCTGCTCCAAAAATACTGGTAATCGCTGCCGCTATGCTTAGAGTTATCTTGTATCTTTCGGAAACTTTATCCAGGGAATGATAGGTAATTAGGTGAACTAACCATTGATTTAACCCGTGAAATCCTCCCATTAAAAACCCCACGACAATCGGAGGCAGTTTCAGATAATAAACAGCAAGGAAAAAAGGAACATCAACTAGGGGATTAAAAAAAGTTTGTATCTGTGCGGGTAGGACATCATACTTAAACCTTCCTGTCAATAACATATAGGGATTATAGAAATGATAATTGCGTAAATCCCAACTAACATCTTGACCTAAAATAACCGAGATAATTCCCAAAGCAACAAAGTAGATAATTGCCCAAAATAAGGGATGAGAAAGTGGAAAACGTTTCAGGGTTGTCATAATTAAAATTTCAAGATTTATTTGTTTAGTTTTACTAGCTTAACTTGGCAATTTATAGTTAAGGATGAGATGAAGATTACCTAGTAACAATCCCCAAAAGACAATCAGCATGATTATCTTGACAAAATTAGTTAAAATTTTCGATTTTTTCTCGGTTAAATCATTAAAGAAAAATCCCCCTAAAGTAATTGCCGTTCCGATAATAAAGTAATATCTACCGTAAGGGGAACTCAAAACCCAATCCTTAATATTTAAATTCACCGACCAAACGACAAGAAAAATAAAGATAGTGGCAGCACCGATAAAATCAGGGTTCTTACGAAAATCGTCTAAGAATATACCAAGCACCAGAAAGAGAAATCCATAGTAAGGAATTACATACCAAGCATAGTAATGACTTTGAGCGCCAGAAAAGGTGAGAAGAATTGTATAGATTAATATAGGAAAAATTACTAATCGTATTTTAGATATTTTCAAAGGAAATCTGGACACTAACAGGAGAGTAATCCAACTAAAAATTAACCAACCATCCTCAAAAAAAACTGTGGGTAAAACTAGATTTTTTAACATAGCAAAATCCGTAAAGCGATTTTTATGTTCTTGGAGAGTAGTTAAAAACCAACTAAAATCATAAAACCAACCGTAAAGGTAATACAAACCAAAGGATAAAACTGCCGTCAGAGAAGCGATTAAGCTATCTCGCCAATTTTTTTGTAATAATAGTAAAGCGACTAGAGAACCTAGAATATATAATCCTGTCACCTTAACTAAAGGTGCTAAACCACCTAGAACTATAGCCAAGTATAGATACTTTTTTTGAGACTTTTCACCGTACTGAAGGAATAAAATTGCTACCGCTAAACTTAGACATAATAATAAATTTTCACTAACTGCTAAACGAGATAAAAAAACCGTATTGGGGTTAGTGGCAAAAATTAAAGAAGTTATAATCGCCACACCGGTATTAGTCAAACGTAAAGCTAATAAATAAAGTAAGAAAATAGAGAGAGTGCCAAAAACTAAAGAAGGAATCCTAATTACTGTTAAACTACAGTCAAAAAATTCCTTTGCTCCCGATAAAATAGCCGTCATACCCACAATTAATCCAAACAAGGGAGGATGATCAAACCAAGGAGTAACAAAACGATAACGAACGGCAGTTTTTTCCCAAACTGTCACCAAAAAATCATCCGTGGTACTGAGGAAAGACCAACTGGTAGGGACTCCCTCTTGAATCAAACTCATGCCACTCCAAGCAAAAGCAAATTCATCTTGAGTCCAGTTATAGGGAGGTAAGGAATCGTACTGATAATATCTTAAAATAAATCCTAAGCCCGTAATTAATATACCCAGAAATAGACGGTAATCAAACTTTTCAAAATTATTAAATAGAAAATCTCGCTGTAGCATTATTCTGAAATTGGCTCGCTATTTATCTTTTGGGGTGAACCCGTGCTATTGTAACATGGTTTGACGGTTAAATTTTTTGACAAACCCAGATCGATTAAATACCCGATTATCGAGGTTAAGTCATCTCGATAATTTCTCCTTCGTAAATTCTCAGGGATATCAAATGGTCAACTCATCTTTATAGCCAACTCCAGACAAGGGACTCATTTCTGGCAGAAAAGTTCCCCAGTTTCTCCCCACTAAACTATAACTTAAGAGATTGACATTACCATCAGCAATATGCTAAAAAACATTAGCTTGATAGCCGAGTAACAACAATTACCCCGTTAAAAATCCCTAGATTTTCCCCTAAAGCAAAAATCTTTATCCTTAGTTGCCAACATGATTCGTCAGTTAAATTATTCTAGAGTTTGGTTGTTATTAATCCTTATTTTTGCCCTTTTCCTACGTCTAAATGCCGCTTTCTCTTATCCTAATATTCTCTGGCCGGATGAAATTTTTCAGACCTTAGAACAGGGTCATCGACTAGCTTTTGGTAATGGGATGATACCTTGGGATTTTCGGGACGGGATTCGTTCTTGGTTATTTCCGGGCATTCTTGGCGGGATTATGAAGTTAACTGCTGGTTTTTCGGAAGGCTCCAGTGGCTATCTGGCCAGTGTCAAGATTTTCCTCAGTTTACTATCTTTAATTCCCGTTTGGATCGGATTCTCGATCGCCTACGAAAGCATCGGTTTGGCCGGCGCTATCCTAACCGGCGGTATTTGTGGGATTTGGTTTGAATTTATTTATTTTGCCCCGAAAGCCTTCACCGAAGTTATTGCCGCTTATTCCCTGCTGGTCGGCGTTTATTTAGGATGCTACGGCAAAAATCCCCCCTCTCGTCAGCGACTGTATTGGACAGGGTTTTTCTACGGATTGACCACCTATCTTCGATTTCATTTACTGCCGGCCATCGCCATCGCCCTCATTTATCAAGTTAGACAAAAAAATTTTCCACAATTACCGCCCCTTGCCCTCGGTTTTATCGGTCCGGTTTTGCTGGGGGGTGCTTTAGACGCTTTCACTTGGTCCACCCCCTTCCAATCGATTTGGAAACTGATCTGGATTAATATTTTTGAAGGAAAATTTAATAGTTTTGGCGTATCACCCTGGCAGCAATATTTTACTTGGCTAGCCCTCAATTGGTCTTGGTGGCTGTTTCCGATCCTCGTCTTCTCTGCAATCGCCGCTCGTCGTCACTGGATTCTCGCCCTTCTGGCCCTAGTTATTATCCTCTCTCACAGCTTTTTAGGTCACAAAGAATATCGCTATATGTTCCCTGCCCTACCACTAATTATTATTCTCGCTGGTTTGGGGACTGCCACTCTCGTCTCGCGTTTATCGTTAATGCGAGGTTCCCTCGCTGGCAAAACTATCGTTATTTTTAGTAGTTTACTTCTTTGGGCTTTTCTATCTTGGTTACTGGCGGGGCGTTTTAATACCGACCAGACTTTTAATTTCGGACCGCCTTGGCAAAAACCGGGCTATACTCACTGGCAAACCCACGGCGGACAATTACAAGCCTATCAGTATTTAAGTAGCGAGAAAAAACTGTGCGGTTTAGGAGTAAAAGGATTGGCGTGGCAGTATACGGGGGGATACGCCTACTTACACCAAGATGTACCGATTTATTTCCTCAAAGATAACGAAAATTTCGAGGCACTACAACCTTATTTTAATTATCTATTATTTAACCAAGACCGGGCCGCGGTCGGAGATTATCAACGGGAGAAATGCTTTAACGGAACTTGCGTTTACAGGCGCTCGAACTCTTGTCAAGTTAACCCGGATTATCATATCAATCAGTATCTCAAAGAAGCTGGTGAGTAGGATCATATATCCTTATGCAAATTTGCAAAATTTGTCAAAAATAAGTCTAAAAAGCAGAGAAAAAATTTTAATTATGTAAGCGGGATAACTTCGATCATGAAAAAAGTTAAAATCTTGCCAATTTACCTAAGTTTTCTAATTTTAATCTATATAATTTCTGTCATGACGGTCAACCTCTCCTCTTTCCCCGCATTGCAAGGAGATGAGGCTTGGTTTGGACTGAATGCCCGGGAAATCCTCCACCACTATTTTGATTGAATACTGTCCCCATTGTCTAGATTTTCCCAAATCTTGGAAAATTATCTAAGGAAGTTACCGCGAATCTATCATTATTAAAAACAAATCATCCACACAAATCCTCAGCTTAATTTTGATAAAAGCCAATAATAAGCTGACTTTAAACCTCAAAATTTTTGGTAAATATCTTGACAAATGATCCCGATCAATGGTATGATCAGAGTGGTTTTGGTAAAAATATCCAACAGCCAGAGACTCCCTAGACTAACTTAGTAAAATTAATTCCTCCCTATTGATAGATGAAAATCAAGAAATATCTTAAGTTCTGGAAATATCCTCGCTTAGTTGATGAACGAGAGACTTTAATTGAAGAACGAGATTCTCTCAAAGATCATCTGAAGAGTTTGAATCAAGAAAAACAAGAAATGATTCGGGAAAAAAACGCTCTTTATGAAAGATTAGGTCAGTTATCTTTAACCATTCCCGAACTGCAAGAAATTAGTCCGAAACTTCTCGATATTAGCGTCATCAAAAATAAAGCCCGCCAGTTTCGAGTCCAATTAGATGCCGAAAAAGAAAAACTCGCTCCCGACAATTTTGGCTGGTATCCTTACAACACTTTAACCTGCTTCGAGATTCTCGAATTACTATTAACTGGTAAAAACCGTTTTCTCCTGGAATTAATCTCGGAAAAACCGATTGTTGATATTGGTTGTGCCGATGGGGATCTGGCGTTTTTTCTGGAATCTTTGGGCTGTAAAGTGCAGGTAGTTGACTACGCTCCTACTAACTTTAACCTTATGCAAGGGGTTAAACTGCTCAAAACCGCGCTTTCTTCCTCTGTGGAGATTCATGATGTTAACTTAGACTCTCAGTTTCTGCTTCCCGAAAAAAGCTATAGTTTAGTCATCTTCTTAGGAATTTTATACCATCTCAAAAATCCCTACTATGCCCTCGAAACCTTAGCGAAATCTGCCAATTATTGCCTGATTAGCACCCGCGTCACTAAGTTTAATACGGTGAGTAATGCCGCTAATCGAGTCGATCTTTCCGCGATTCCTCTAGCCTATTTACTCGATGAACTAGAAGCAAATAATGATTCCACCAACTATTGGATCTTTTCTAATGCCGGGTTACGCCGAATTTTACAGCGAACCGGCTGGGAAATTTGCGATTATATAACAGTAGGTAATACCGAAAACTCCGATCCCGCCAGTCGTGACGGCGATGAAAGAGCCTATTGTTTAGTAAAAAGTCGTTTCTATCAAGATTAGAAATGCCTAAATATCAGACCAGTCTCCTAAAAATATGAACTATCCCCCTAATCCCCTCTTAAACCGACGTAGCTTGCTGAAATTAGCGGCCCTAGCCGGAGGAAGTGCCGGACTAGCTACCCTTCTCTCCTCTCGGCTCAGTTATTCTGCCGACCAAAACCAAGCTATTGCCGAGAATATAGAGGCAATGGAGGAATTTTTGCGGCAAATTCGCCCAGTAGATTCGCAAAATCTCCAGTGGACAGAATATAGCTTTGAAACAGTCACCGTCAATCGTCAAGGGCAAATTATTGATCGCCGTCAGGGTAGCGCTCGCTCCTGGAGCGAACCCCTAGGCAACGGCAGCGAACTAGAAATGGTAGCCATTCCGGGGGGCAGTTTTCGACGCGGCTCGAAAAATGAAGAAAGAGGCGATCATACTAGCAGTGAAAAACCAGAAAATTCCGTGACGACGGCGGCCTTTTTTCTGAGCAAATACCCGATCACCCAAGCACAATGGCGAGCGATCGCCCAACTGCCGAAAATTAATCTCGAACTCAACCCGGCGCCCTCCTTTTTCCAAGGCGATAACTTACCCGTAGAGAGAGTCTCCTGGTACGAGGCGATCGAATTTTGTCAAAGACTCTCCCGATCCACCGGCAAAGATTACCGACTAGCGAGTGAATCACGCTGGGAATACGCCTGTCGCGCCGGTACAACCACCCCCTTTTACTGCGGGGAAACCCTAACCAGCGAGCGCGCCAATTACTTTGCCGTCTATGATCCCTACGCGGAAGAACCCAGCAGCGCCTATCTGGCCAAGACTACCCCGGTGGGCAGTTTCGCCCCCAATAATTTCGGTCTCTACGATATGCACGGCAACGTGGGCGAATGGTGCGCCGATAGCTGGCACCGGAATTACGAGGGAACCCCGCCCCTGGATGGTAGTGCTTGGTTAGACAGCGATACTCGCTTGCAGCCCCGTTATCGTTCCGCCCGTTTAGTGCGAGGGGGCAGTTGGGGCGATGAAGCTAGGCACCTACGCAGTGCCAATCGCACCTTTTGCCTTCCCGATCAACACCACAGCGTCTTGGGTTTACGAGTCATGGCCGATAGCTTGCCCTGAGCTACGTCGAAGGGTACCGGTTAATCAATGCTTGTGTCCGCCCAAGAGACGACAAAGGTATGGTTCAATAGGTTAGGTTCCAAAGGGCCAAAACTATTCAGAATCTTCTGCCGTTGTCAGTGCGTCTGTAGCTAAATCAACCGCGAGTGAGGTCAAATTTTTCATGAAGGTACAGCAGTCTCATCTTTTCTTAACTCCCCCCACAGGAGATCTACAGGTACCTTTATCTCCTCCTCCCCCAGACGACGGCAACTTAGAAGCAGAAAAAAATTATCCTCTCAGCCTGTCTCTAGTCATTCCCACCTACAATGAACGGCAAAATATCGTTCAATTAGTCAACATTCTTAGTCAAATACTTGACGAAGCCCTTGCCAAAGATTACGAACTGATCGTTGTCGATGATAATAGTCCCGATCGCACTTGGGAAGTCGCCGCATCTTTAATCGCTGAATATCCCCAGCTGCGAGTGCTGCGCCGGGAGGGAGAAAAAGGCCTATCCTCGGCAGTGGTGAGGGGGTGGCAAGTGGCACGGGGCGACATCCTTGGGGTCATCGATGCCGATTTACAGCATCCCCCGGAAGTGTTATTAAAATTATTCGAGCAAACCAGAGCCGGAGCCGATCTCGCCGTGGCTAGTCGCCATGTGGAAGGGGGTGGAGTCAGCGAATGGAGTCTGACTCGACGCTTCCTCTCCCGGGGGGCGCAGCTGTTGGGATTAGTCATTCTGCCTAACGTGGTGGGACGGGTATCGGATCCGATGAGTGGCTATTTCATGGTTAATCGACAAGCGATCGCAGGCCCGATCTTAAACCCGATGGGCTATAAAATTCTCCTCGAAGTTATCGGCCGCGGCAATATCGACCAGATCGCCGAAGTGGGTTACGTTTTCCAAGAGCGTCAAGACGGCGAAAGCAAAGTCACCTGGCAACAATACATCGAATATATCCTGCACCTGCTGAAATTGCGTTCCCGCGGTCGTTTCGGTGGTTTGAAAAGGCGTTGGCAATTCCCCCTCGCTCGCTTTCTTCGCTTTAGTTTAGTCGGGTTTAGTGGCCTATTCGTCGATATGGCCATCTTGTATCTCCTCAGCGATCCCACTACCCTCGCTTGGGGAGTAACTCGCAGTAAGATTATCGCCGCCGAGGTGGCTATTATTAATAATTTTCTTTGGAACGATCGCTGGACTTTTGGCGATTTGTCCACCGGCCAAAATCAGTGGCAGCAGCGTTGCAAACGTTTTCTTAAATTTAATCTTATTTGTTTGGCCGGTTTGATCCTCAACGTCCTGCTCTTAAACTTTTTCTTCAATGTCTTACATATTAATCGCTATATTGCTAACTTAATAGCGATCGCTATGGTTACTGTTTGGAACTTCTGGATGAATTTAAAACTCAGTTGGCGTGTGACGGATGTTAAACCGGAAAAGTCCGGCAAGCCATAGGAAAGCCTTTGAAAACTTGCCCTCTCATCCTGCAAACCCTTTTTAATGGAGTTCAACCTCTGGCAGCCTTAATGTTCGGGACTTAAAAGCTGTCAGGGGTCAACAGGAAACCGATTACCAGGGATTTAAGTCTCAAAGAGGGGATGGAATGGCTTGCTCAAAATGCCGATGACTTTGCTTGGGGAAAGGCCGCCGACCCCGATTATTACATGGGTTTATCCCGATACGATTACTTCCAAGCTTTCCCCCATTGTCCCATTGTTCATGCCGTCCAACGCCAAGAAACCCCCCTAACCATCATTAAACGTTGTCGTCAGCCATGATCGAAATGACTGCTATTCCGCCGATTTCTCTGAAAAACTACCGTATCGCCGTCATAATTCCCTGTCACAACGAAGAACTAACGATCGCTAAAGTGGTCTCCCAATTCCAAACTTTTTTGCCAGAAGCGGCAATTTATGTTTATAACAACCGTTCTACCGATGATACCGTGACCGAGGCACTGAAAGCGGGGGCGATCGTGCGTCAGGAAATCCAACCGGGAAAAGGCAATGTTGTCCGGCGGATGTTTGCCGATATCGAAGCGGATATCTATATTCTCATCGATGGTGATGATACCTACGAAATTGCGGCAGTACGTCGCTTAATTGAACGAATGCTGCGGGAACAGTTAGATATGGTGGTCGGTGCGCGTCGGGAAGCGGCAAAATCCTCCCAGGCTTATCGTCCCGGTCATCGCGCCGGTAATCTATTTTTAACGGGATTGGTGAAATTTCTGTTTGGAGCGCGTTTAATCGATATGCTCTCCGGTTATCGCATCTTTTCTCGTCGTTTCGTCAAATCTTTTCCCGCTTTGTCCAATGGTTTCGAGATTGAAACCGAGTTAACTATCCACGCTTTAGAATTAAAAATTCCCTTCGCTGAAGAACCAACCCTCTACGGGGAACGTCCCGAAGGTTCCCAAAGTAAGTTAAAAACCTTTCAAGATGGCTGGCGAGTATTGGGAACCGCTATCCTACTTTTTAAAGAAATTCGTCCTTTTCTCTTTTTTAGCCTTGTCTCGCTAATTTTGGCGGTTATTTCCCTCCTCTTAGCGATCCCCGTCCTGTTTGAATACCTCGAAACTGGCTTAGTGCCACGTTTCCCCACCGCCATTTTATCGGCCTCGATCATGCTTTTAGCCTTTTTAAGTTTGACCTCTGGCATGATCCTCGATTCCGTCTCCCGGGGACGAAAAGAGATGAAACGAATGGCTTATCTAGCTAACAGTTGGCTGAAAGGTTAGGGAAAAAGTTCACTAAACATACAGGTCTAGGTAACATCTGGGGTTAAACCGTCTCTAACCGTTGCAGCACGGAGGAGGGTTTTTTGTCAATAAATTCCGCCGGCGAAATTTGATATTTAATCAGATTGGCTAATTCCTGTAGTTGGCTGATGGCTTCCGCACCTTCGAGTTTCATTAACTCTCGATCATCGCGCATTTCTGTCCAGGTGATGCCGTAATCGGACACGAGAAACCGAATTAGATGGGTTTCACCCAATCCCACCATAAAAGATGCGCTATTCAGTTGACCGCCACAGGTGTAGCAAGATGCTAGATAACCTTGATTTTCTAGTGCGATCGCTAAGGCCTGTAAATCCATGACTAAGTCTTTGACCAGTTGGCGATGCTCTTCTGCAAGTCGTTTAAACACAATTTTCCTCCTGATAACACTGCCCAAGTATAAAACCTTAACACTTTTTTAAGATTCTTTTCTGAGAAAATAGGGCAAGTGAACTAAGTTTTCTTACGGATGGTAAGTAACAAAATGTAAAGAACCCGAGACCTAGGGTAGCGTGAATTCCTGAGTTCGCCAAGTATGTGTAAGTACAAAGCCACCAGTTTATCCGTCTTTCCACCCCCTCGATCCCAACCATTCCCATCATGCCTATTTTTAAAGTTTATGATCCAGTTTCGACAAAAAAGTTCGTAAATGTATATTGACAATTACATAAACCTATGCTTCTATGCCGGATGCGGAGGGGTGTGGGGTGTAGGGTGTGGGGTGTAGGGTGTAGGGTGTGACCCCCCCAACCCCCCCGACATCGGGGGGGCAGGGGGGGTGTGGGGTGTGGGGAGAATAAATAAAAATAATCTCCTGTCTCCTGACTCCTGACTCCTGATCACTGATTACTGATCACTGATCACTGATTACTGATAAGATTGTTACGAAAATATAAACACGAAATTCTATAGTTAGCCATGACCCAAAACGGAAGCTCGAAGTCGATCGTTGTCTCTCCCTCGATCCTATCGGCGGATTTTAGTAAATTAGGAGCCGATATCGAGGCTGTGGATAAGGCAGGAGCCGATTGGATTCACGTTGATGTGATGGATGGTCGTTTTGTCCCGAATATCACCATTGGACCCCTGATTGTCTCCGCTATTCGTCCCTATACGAAAAAACCTTTAGATGTGCATTTAATGATCGTGGAACCAGAAAAATATGTGGCTGACTTTGCGAAAGCGGGTGCTGACATTATTTCTGTTCACGCTGAACATAATGCTTCTCCCCACCTCCATCGTACTCTTTGCCAAATTCGCGAACTCGGTAAACAAGCGGGTGTGGTGTTAAATCCCTCCACTCCCCTAGATTTAATCGAATATGTGCTGCATTTGTGCGATTTAGTCCTAATTATGAGCGTTAACCCCGGTTTTGGTGGCCAGAGTTTTATCCCGGAAGTTGTCCCCAAAATCCGTCAATTACGCCAAATCTGCGATGAAAAAGGCTTGGATCCCTGGATTGAAGTGGATGGCGGCTTAAAACCGGCTAATACTTGGCAAGTTCTCGAAGCGGGTGCTAATGCGATCGTAGCAGGTTCGGCGGTATTTAATGCCCCTGATTACGCAGCAGCGATCGAAGGTATCCGTAACAGCAAACGTCCCCAACCTCAATTAGCCACGGTTTAATTGCCGCGGGGGTGGGTTAGCTGTTGACTAATTATCTTAGTATTCGCACTAACCCACTCTGTTGATTTGTTCTAAAACCTGCCGCCATAAACCGGAATTAGAGACGGCTAAAACTTCGCTAGAATCAGCTTGTAGGGGATTACCAGACCAATCGCTAATTATTCCGCCCGCACCTTCAATAATCGGGATTAAAGCGCAAAAATCGTAGTATTTCAGGTCTGATTCTAGGATTACCATCGGCATGGCAGTGCAGCCAGTGGCTAACATCATATAGTTATAACAATCACCCCCAAAAGCGCTACGTTTACAGACGCTTTGCAGCTGACGAGCGATCGCCTGTTGTCGTTCTGTGATAAACATTAAGGGAGTGGTGGAGGCTAAACAGGCATTTTTTAAGACAAGTTCCCGATCCTGACGGTAGGGATTAACAATCATCCGGTTATTATAAAGACTGGCTTTTCCCTTCACTCCTAACCAGCGATCGCCTAAAATCGGTTGATCGACAATTCCTAAAATCGGTTGATTTTCTGCCACCAGGCTGATTAAAGTCCCAAAAATCGGTAATCCCTTGACAAAAGAGGATGTGCCATCGATCGGATCCAACACCCAATAACGACCACTTTGGGAGGGAATATTGGCTCCTTCTTCCCGAATAACCCCATCTTCAGGCAATTCTCGCCGAATAATCGCTACCATCGCCTCCTCAGCTTCTTGATCGGCGATTGTTACTATTGAGGAAACTTGATCGAGTTTTGTCTCGGTTTCTAGATGGGGCTGCCGAAAATAGCGCTGGATAATCTCTCCAGAAGCGTCCGCTAATTGATGAGCTAGTTGGATAGTGCGATCAATATTCATCAATAAAAGTTATCCATACAGGAAAAGAATAATGTTTATTTATGGTAAAGGGGAATTCGGGAAGTGGGGAAGTGGGGGAAATTTGCCTATCACCCTAAATCCCTATTGCCTCTTGCATAGTGCGAGCGATGTTCATCAATAAAAGTTATCCATACAGGAAAAGAATAATGTTTATTTATGGTAAAGGGAAGTGGGGAATTGGGGAAGTGGGGGATTTAGCGGAAATTTCCCTATCACCCTAAATCCCTATTGCCTCTTGCATAGTGCGATCAATATTCATCAATAAAAGTTATCCATAGTGGAAAACAATAATATTTATTTATGTTAAAGGGAAGTGGGGAGATGGGGGATTTAGCGGAAATTTCCCTATCACCCTAAATACCTATTGCGGCATCGAACCTAGAACTATCAGTGGGTAACAGCTTGATTTTGACTCCATAATTAAATTAGTCAACGATCGACTCAATCTCAAGACGAGAAAAAATTAATCTATTTAGGAGTTTAGCTGATGACGGCTTTTACGGAAAATGACCTAAAAAGGTTAGAAAATCTGATTATCAATGGACAAAAAGCGATCGAAACTCGTTTAACCTCTCTGGAGAATGGACAAAAAGCGATCGAAACTCGTTTAACCTCTTTGGAGAGTGGACAAAAAGCGATCGAGAATAGTTTCGGAGAGATCAAAAGAGAAATTCAGGTCTTAGAGATAGGACAGACGGAAATTAAGGGAGAAATCAGGACTTTAGACGCAAAAATCACCGGTTTAAATGAAAGAGTGAAACTCATCGAGGCATCCGTGGGAAAAATTCCCGATTTAGCCGAAAAAATCGGGGAGGTAAAAAACTGGATTCGGGGAAAATAAAACTAAGGAATGTAACATAGTATTAAGCATTTGTATATTTTTATTAATTTTTATGGAACAGACAGCTTTAAATCTGATCGCAATTACCGTTTTTTCGATCACTCTTTCCGTATTTGTCACCCCTTTGCTGTCTATTTCGCCTTTTGTCCCCGCTTTGGCTACTTTTAGCCTCTTAGGATTAGTTACAGTTGATACTCTCACCTTTAATAACCGGGGCGTGACTTTACTACTGGATGCTCTTTCTCCCAGTAAACACCGTCAAAGAGTTATTCACCACGAAGCCGGACATTTTCTCACCGCTTATATTTTGGGCATTCCGATCGCCAGTTATAGTTTGACCGCTTGGGAAGCCTTTCGTCAAGGCCAGGAGGGAGTCGGCGGTGTTCAATTTGACCTAGCAGATTTAGAGCAAAAAGTCAAGAATTTTACCGATTTTCCTGCTTTTTTAGAGCGAATTTCCACGGTGTGGATGGCGGGAATTGCTGCCGAAACCTTAGTTTATGGTAAAGCGGCAGGGGGAGAAAGCGATCGATTTTATCTGCAATCGGCCTTAAAATTAGCGGGGGTTCCTGAGAATAATTATGCCCAAAAAGAGCGCTGGAGTTTATTGCAGGCAAAAACTCTTTTAGAAAAACAACAGACTGCCTATCAAGCTTTAGTGATAGCTATGGAAAAAAGAGCCAGTGTGGAAGAATGCTGTCGGGTGATTAGTGAAAGTTTAGTATAACGGGAAAAGTAATTAGGGATGAATTTGATGTTTTCCCCGTTAAATTATCAATCCGATCAGCGATTAGCTTTAATTGTGCGCGGAGCAGTACAAGGGGTCGGTTTTCGTCCTTTTGTTTATCGATTAGCAACGGAATTAAACTTAGCCGGTTGGGTGAATAACACAGCAGCGGGAGTTTTTATTGAAGTCGAGGGCAATCGAGACAAACTGGAAACTTTTTTGACTCGATTATCTTTAGAAAAACCACCTCAATCGCTAATTGAAAATATTGAGACTCAATGGTTAAATCCTGTCGGTTATCAAAACTTTAGCATACACCAGAGCATCGGCGGTGAAAAGAATACAATTGTTCTGCCCGATTTAGCCACTTGTCCCGATTGTTTAGCCGATATTTTTGACCCTAATAATCGTCGTTATCGCTATCCTTTTACTAACTGCACTAACTGCGGTCCTCGCTACAGTATCATCGAGAGTTTACCCTATGATCGCAGTGCCACAACTATGAGGGATTTTAATCAGTGTCCCGAATGTCAAAGGGAATACGAAAACCCTCTGGATCGCCGTTTTCATGCCCAACCGAATGCCTGTCCTCGTTGCGGACCCCAAATTAGTCTTTTAGATAGTCAAGGCTCTGTATTAGCGGAAAAAGATCAAGCTTTAATCGCCACTGCTAGAGCAATTGAACAGGGAAAAATTATGGCGATCAAAGGATTAGGAGGATTTCACCTAGTTGTCGATGCAAGAAATACGGAAGCAGTGCAAAAATTGCGACAACGTAAACAGCGACCAGATAAGCCTTTTGCCGTGATGTATCCTAATCTTGAGTTAGTGAAAAACCACGGTTATGTATCTTCTTTAGAATCGCAATTATTGCAGTCTCCTGCTGCGGCAATTGTCCTGATTAAACAAAAAAAAAATGATCTTTCTGCTGCCGTTTCTCCGGGTAATCCCTATCTAGGAGTCATGTTACCCTATACTCCCCTACATCATCTTTTATTGGCAGAATTAGGCTTTCCTGTTGTAGCAACCAGTGGTAATCTAGCCGATGAACCTATCTGTATTGAGGAAAAAGAAGCTTTAGAAAAATTGGGAACTATCGCCGATTTATTTCTAGTTCATAATCGTCCCATCCTTCGGCCAGTGGATGACTCTATTATCAGGGAAATGGCAGGAAAAGCGATGATTTTGCGGCGAGCGCGGGGATATGCTCCCTTTCCCATTAAAGTTAATGATGGAGATTTTCCCCCGATTTTGGCTGTGGGAAGTTATTTTAAAAATACCGTGGCTATCTACCAAAAAAATCAAGTTTTTATCAGTCAACATATCGGCGATTTAGATACGGTTAATGCTGTCAATCATTTTGAAAATATCCTCGATAGTTTAAAAAAATTATACGAGTTTGCACCCGAAGTTATTGCCTGTGATGCTCATCCTGAATATCTAGCGACCAAGTACGCTTATAGTTTAAATTTGCCCGTTATTCCCATTCAACACCATTACGCTCACGTTTTATCCTGCATGGCGGAAAATCAGCTACAACCTCCGGTTTTAGGGGTTGCTTGGGATGGAACAGGATACGGTTTAGACGGCACAATTTGGGGGGGAGAATTTATCCATATCACTGCCGATTCTTGGCTGCGAGTCGCCCATTTTAAACCCTGGCTATTACCCGGAGGAGAAAAAGCGGTTAAAGAACCCAGACGAGTAGCTTTAGGATTACTAGAAGTTATGGAAAATACTGATAGGATAAAATCAGCTTTTAGTGAACAGGAATGGTCGATTTTTAGGCAAATGTTAACCAAAAAAATTAATTGTACTTTAACTTCTAGTGTCGGGCGTTTGTTTGATGGTGTGGCGGCGATTCTAGGTTTATGTTATCAATTAAGTTTTGAGGGACAAGCAGCAATGCAATTAGAATTCGCCCTTGAGGGCATTAAAACGGAGGAATATTATAATTTTTCTTTATCAGCTGACTCACCCATAGTTATTGATTGGAATCAGATAATTTTAGGAGTTGTTGAGGATTTAGAAAAACAAGTACAAATCGGCATAATTGCCGCTAAATTTCATAATAGTTTAAGTGAGATTATTGTAGAAATTGCTCAGAAAATAGGTAGAGAAAAAATTCTCTTGACGGGAGGCTGTTTTCAAAATCGTTATCTGACGGAAAGAACAATTAATCGCTTACAAGCTTCGGGATTCCAACCCTACTGGCAGCAAACTGTTCCCACTAATGATGGTGGTATTAGTCTTGGTCAAATTATTGGGGCTTTTTCTCAACTTAAACGGTTCTAGATAGGACAAAATTAACTTCTTGGTTAGGACAGGCAAGAGGCAAGGGGTGCATCTCACATTTGCAGAAATACCGACAATCAGCAATTATCAGTGACCCTTAAATTATTACAGACATATCAGCAGCTGCCTGTAAGCATCCCACCGAAAAACTAATGCGCTCCAGGGTTTGGGTAGGGTTGATTCATGAATCAACCCTACTATAGAGTTCTTGCATAATTAATTTTTGAGAGTGCAAAAATGAGATGCACCCAGAGACAAGGGGCAAGAGGTAAGAGGTAGTTATAAGCGTTAAAGATAAACCACAGAGACAGAAAGAACAGAGAGAGCCGATTTTTTTCTAGACTGTTAAACGATGCCACTCGACGATTTTATTGCCTACTTTCAAAATGATTGCTTGACCTAAACCGAGTTCTTGTGTCACATTAACTAGATGGGCAAAATTTTGACGGGTGATTGCTAGTCCCTGCAAACAGGCTAGAAAATCGAGACAGAGAACCGTAGAAAATTCCCAAGTTTGCCGGTAAACACGGCAATTATCCGGTAAAAAAGCCACAAGAGTGCGAAAATGACTCAAAGCGGCTTTCTCAAAATTGGCGCTAGTGCAGTCAAAAGACGAGTGCTGATAGCTCATAAAAACTTGGCCTGATAGGAAGAGAGCAGGGTTTCCCTCAGACTAGCACCTCGCTTCTGGGGATCACGTTCCCTTTAGAATTTCTCAATAGACTGGCAAATCCCCCCAGAGGGGTATCCTTACTCGCAAACAAATTGCTAGAAGCTAGGTTTCTTCCCAGAGATAGTGTACTTTAGATATTGATGTCCTTCCGGCTGGCAAGATAACCCGCAAATTTCCCCACTCGTCCCTAGCGATAAAAGGCTGTATTTAGTCAAAAATCAAGTGTTGACTTTGATGCAAAACTTGCCAAGTAAAAAATGATGACAGCCTCAAGTTGCCGCTTAACTACTTGACTAATTAACTGATAACTGGTAACTAAAATTATGAATAATGCAATTGTCAAACCGAGAGATGTACAAGTAGCACCGATAGCCGTCGATACTTTTGTCTTTCGTTCCCGCACTTGGGACCGGTTAAAATTCGAGATCGAATACGGATTACAAAAGGGAACCACCGCCAATAGTTATCTGATTAAAAGTGAAAAAGTCGCTCTTTTTGATCCACCAGGGGAATCATTCTCGGCTATATTTTTAGAGGCTTTAACTAAAAGAATCAATCCGAAAACTATTGATTATATTATCCTCGGTCACGTTAACCCCAATCGTGCCGTCACCCTCAAGGCACTTTTAGAAATAGCTCCTCAAGTCACTTTTGTTTGTTCCAATCCGGGGGCAATTTCCCTGAAAAAAATTCTCGAAACTGAAGCATTAAATCTATTGGTTGTCAAGGGGGAAGAAATATTAAATTTAGGAGCAAACCATCAATTAGAATTTATCCCCACTCCTAACCCCAGATTTCCCGATCAACTCTGTACCTACGACAGCAAAACTGATATTCTCTACACCGATAAATTATTCGGAGCGCACGTTTGTGGCGACCAAATTTTTGATGAGGGTTGGAGCGTTTATAATGAAGATCGGCGTTATTATTTTGATTGTCTCATGGCTCCCTATGCCAGCCAAATTAGCAACGCTTTGGAGAAATTAGCCGCTAAATCGCCCTTATTTTATGCCGTTGGTCACGGTCCTCTGGTGCGTTACGCGATGCACGAATTGACCCTTTCCTATCAACAATGGTTAGCAGTACAAACGTCCCAAGAGTTGACAATCGCCCTGATTTATGCTAGTGCCTACGGCAACACTGCCACCCTCGCTCAAGCGATCGCTATGGGGATCACGAAAGCGGCAGTGGCAGTCACGGCGATTAACGCCGAGTCCGCCGAACCGGACGAGATCAAAACGGCGATCGAAAAAAGTGTCGGTTTTATCTTTGGTTCCCCCACTTTGGGAGGACACACGCCGACTCCCATCCAAACCGCCTTGGGGATTACCCTGGCAAATGGCGATAAAAGCAAGCTGGTGGGGGTTTTTGGCTCCTACGGTTGGAGTGGGGAAGCGATCGATCTTTTGGAAAGTAAATTCCGGGATGGCGGTTATCGCTTCGGTTTTGAGCCAATTCGGGTTAAATTTAAGCCCACGGAGGCAATTTTAAAGACCTGCGAGGAAGCAGGAACCGATTTCGCTCAAGCAGTCAAAAAAGCTCGCAAAAGCAGACAACCGAAAACTAATGTTAACCAACCCCAAAGTGATCGGCGATCGCAAGCCCTAGGCCGTTTGGTGGGTTCTCTCTGTATCGTCACCTGCGAATTGGGGGAATTGCGCGGCGCCATGTTAGCCTCTTGGGTGTCGCAAGCGACGTTCACGCCACCTGGATTGACTATTGCCGTGGCGAAAGAACGAGCGATCGAGTCTCTGCTTTATAGTGGTACGCCTTTTGTCCTTAATATCCTCCAAGAAGGTCAACATTTGGCTTTAATGAAGCATTTTCTTAAACCTTTTTCCCCCGGAGAAGATCGTTTCGCTCATATCGAAACCACTAAAGCTGAGAACGGTGGGCCGATTCTGGCCGAAGCGCTCGCTTATCTGGAATGTCGGGTGGAACAACGAATGGAGTGCGGTGATCATTGGCTGCTTTATGCGATCGCAGAAAAAGGCAAGGTTTTACACCAGGGTTTAACCGCCATCCATCATCGCAAATCCGGCAGTTATTATTAGTTTGTCGTTATCATCATTTCAGGGGGTGTTTTCAGGCAGGATAACGCACCCTGATTGGTCTAAAAATATTCTTAGTACCTAGGCAAAATTAATTACACATATCTAACTACCTCTTGCATGAGTGCCTTTTCCCTTTTGCCTTTTGCCTATCCTAACCAAGAAATTAATTTTGCACGACTACTTATGAAAAGCATTGTTTTAATTGTTGGCTTTGAAACCTTTAACAGTAATTTGTATCGGCAATCAGGCCTGTTGGCTAGTTCTAAATGTCCCGATTTAGAAGTAAAAGTATTTAGCGATAAATCCTTGACTAGCGAACCGGAAATAGTCGAGCAAGCTTTAGCCACTGCCGACGTTTTTTTTGCTAGTTTGATCTTCGATTACGATCAAGTTACTTGGCTACGGCAACGAGCGGCACAGATTCCGATTCGCTTAGTTTTTGAGTCTGCTTTAGAGTTAATGAGTTTAACCCGTTTGGGAGAATTTGCCATCGGGGATAAACCAAAAGGAATGCCAAAACCAATTCAATTTATCTTGAGTAAATTTTCCAGTGGCAAGGAAGAAGATAAGTTAGCCGGTTATCTTAGTTTCCTCAAAACCGGTCCGAAACTACTGAAATTTATTCCCGCTAAAAAAGTTCAAGATTTGCGTAATTGGTTAATTATCTACGGTTATTGGAATGCGGGAGGAACCGAAAATGTTGCCGCTATGTGTTGGGTAATTGCCCAAAAATATCTAGGATTAAAAGTACAGGAAATACCCGAAGTTATCGAAACTCCAAATAAGGGACTATTACACCCCGATTATCAGGGTTATTTTCTCACTCCCCAAGAATATTTGACTTGGTATAAAAAAAATAAATCCCTTGATAAACCAGTGGTGGCACTGCTGCTTTATCGGAAGCACGTTATCAGTAAATTGCCCTATATTAATCAATTAATCCGTCATTTTGAAACGGCTAATTTAATTCCCCTACCCGTGTTTATTAACGGAGTAGAAGGCCATACAATTGTTCGGGATTGGTTAACCACAGACTACGAAATTCAGCAAAGAAAAAAAGGAATCATTGAAACTCCTTCTTTAAGTGAAGATGCGGTGACAGTAGATGCAATTGTCTCGACGATTGGCTTTCCTTTGGTGGGGGGTCCTGCGGGTTCTATGGAAGCAGGAAGACAGGTAGAAGTGGCTAAACGAATTCTGTCCGCTAAAAATATTCCTTATCTTATCGCTGCCCCTTTATTGATTCAAGATATTTATTCTTGGACAAGACAGGGAATCGGTGGTTTGCAGAGTGTGGTTCTATACGCTTTACCTGAATTAGATGGGGCAATTGATACGATTCCTCTGGGGGGATTAGTGGGGGAAACTATCTATTTAATCCCCGAAAGATTACAGCGTTTAACTGGACGTTTAAATAGTTGGATTAAGTTACATAAAACCCCTCCGCAAGAACGCAAAATAGCCATCATTCTCTATGGATTTCCGCCTGGTTATGGGGCAGTTGGTACGGCAGCTTTATTAAATGTTCCCCGTAGTTTAGTTAAGTTTTTACAAGCTTTGCAAGCGCAGGGTTATAATGTTGGAACGATTCCCGAAGACGGGGAAGAAATTATTCAAAAAGTTAAATTTGCCGATGATGAAAATCTCTCTAAACACAATCGTTTATCGATAGAAACTTTAGAAAATTGGCTAGGTTATCTGTTAACCTCTCGCATTGAAAAACACTGGAAATCTCTGAAAGATGCGGGGATAAAAACTATTGGCAACCAGTATCATTTAGGGGGAATTGAGTTAGGTAATATCTGGATTGGAGTGCAGCCACCTTTAGGAATTGCTGGGGATCCGATGCGGTTAATGTTTGAAAAAGATTTAACTCCTCACCCTCAGTATGCGGCCTTTTATCAGTGGTTACAAAAAGATTTTAAGACCGATGCGATCATTCATTTTGGTATGCACGGAACCGTCGAATGGCTGCCCGGTTCACCCCTAGGAAATACTGGTTATTCTTGGTCAGATATTTTATTAGGAGATTTACCGAATTTATATATTTATGCCGCTAATAATCCCTCGGAATCTATTCTAGCCAAACGTCGCGGTTATGGGGTGTTAATTTCCCATAATGTGCCTCCCTACGGACGAGCGGGATTATATAAAGAATTGATGATTTTACGAGATTTGATTGCAGAGTTTCGAGAAAATCCTGAGAAAAATTACGCTTTAAGAGATAGTATTCTCCAAAAGATTATTGATACAGGTATCTCTAAAGATTGTCCTTTTCTGGAAGCAGAAAAACAGGGAATAGAATTCACTTTAGAAAATGCCAAATTATTTAGCCGCTATGCACTAACCGATTATTTTGTCAAGGTGTATAATTACCTACAAATCGTCGAACAAAGACTATTTTCTTCCGGGTTACACACCCTAGGAACTGCTCCCAATCAGGAAGAATTAAAAGGTTATCTTGATGCTTATTTTACCGATTTATCTGAGCGAGAATTTCAGCAAATTATCGCTGACGAAGCAACCAATGAAAAGGTTAAAGAAGGCATTACTATTAAAAATTTATTAGGACAAAATAGCGAAGAGTTAACTAATCTTTTGCGAGGATTAAATGGGGAATATGTACCCCCAGCGCCGGGGGGTGATTTACTCCGGGATGGTGCGGGAGTTTTGCCCACAGGACGCAATATACACGCTTTAGACCCCTACCGGATGCCTTCCCCAGCAGCCTACACCCGCGGACGAGAAATCGCCAAAAAACTGCTAGAACAAAACTTAACCGAAAAAGGAAAATATCCCGAAACTGTAGCGGTTTTACTCTGGGGATTGGATGTGATTAAAACTAAGGGTGAATCCCTGGGTATTCTCTTAGAATTAGTCGGTGCGGAACCGGTGAAAGAGGGGACAGGAAGAATTGTCAGATATGAATTAAAACCTCTAGGGGAAATTGGACACCCGCGCATCGATATTTTGGCTAATTTATCGGGAATTTTTCGGGATACTTTTATCAATATTATCGAGTTATTGGATGATTTAATGCAGCGGGCAGCCGAGATAGAAGAATCGGAAAATGATAATTATATCCGTAAGCACTATTTAGCCTTAAAAAGTCAAGGAATTGACAATGCCAGCGCTCGTTTATTTTCCAATCCTGCCGGGGATTTTGGCTCTTTAGTTAATGACCAAGTAGTGGAGGGAAATTGGGATAATGAAAACGAATTAGCGAAAACTTGGGAAAAGCGTAATGTTTTTAGTTATGGTCGTCAAGATAAGGGACAAGCGCGACCAGAAGTGCTACAACAGTTATTAAAAACCAGTGAAAGTATTATCCAAGAAATTGACTCGGTAGAATACGGTTTAACCGATATTCAGGAATACTACGGCAACACGGGAGGATTAAAATTAGCCGCAGAAAAACAAAGCGGTAAACGGGTGATGACGAGTTTTGTCGAGAGTTTTTCCAATGATACAACTCCCCGCAAATTAGAGGAGGTTTTGCGCTTAGAATACCGCAGTAAATTACTCAATCCTAAATGGGCCAATGCCATGGTTAATCAAGGTTCCGGTGGGGCCTACGAAATCTCCCAAAGAATGACCGCTTTAATTGGTTGGGGCGGTACGGCTAATTTTAGTGACGATTGGGTGTATGATCAGGCAGCCGATACCTACGCTTTTGATGCAGAAATGGCGGAAAAATTGCGTCAAGCTAATCCTGAAGCTTTCCGTAATATTGTCGGTAGAATGTTAGAAGCACAGGGTCGCGGTTTTTGGCAAGCAGACCCCGACAAATTAGAGAAATTACAGGAATTATATCAATTGACCGATGAAAAATTAGAAGGGGTTACTTAGGGTTTGCTGAATAAATCTAAAAACCTTGTTGGATAATATCTTTAGGCTTTTTTGAAATCAAAAAGTGCCAGCGATTGGAGTGATTGGGGGGAAAATTCAGGTACTTTTTCCCCGAAAATTAGGTAATTGACTTCCTGAAAATGGGTAAAACCCCACACCCCACACCCCCCCCGATGTCGGGGGGGTTGGGGGGGCCACACCCTGCCACCAGGAAAAACTTTTTGCCGCAAACCCTACTTAGGGTTTTCATGGCAACAGGGGATCCTGATGATAATCTGATTTCCCTCCTGTTTTACTCAGCAGACGGATATTTTCAATCAGGATTGATTTTTCTAACGCTTTAGCCATATCGTATAAAGTCAAGGCTGCCACCGATACCGCAGTTAAAGCCTCCATTTCTACACCGGTTTCCGATTTTGTCACCACTTCTGCCCGAATTTCGTAGCCGGGTAACTCTGCTTTCGGGATAATCTGAACATTGATTTTTTGCAGGGGTAAGGGATGGCAAAGGGGAATTAAGGAGGAAGTTTGTTTGGCCGCCATAATTCCCGCTAGTCTGGCCGTCCCTAAAACGTCACCTTTAGGCGCATTTCCCTGTTCTATGGCTTCAAAAGTCGTTTTTAGCATTCTCACTTGTCCTAGGGCGATAGCAGTGCGTTTAGTGGGCATTTTCTCCGATACATCCACCATCTGGGCCTCGCCTTGGCTGTCGAGATGAGATAATTTTTCTTTACCCTCTTGCGTCATTGAATGAACCTGTGCTATAGTAGTTTACTGTTGAGAAAAACAAGGGCTTGTAGCTTAGTGGATTAGAGCGTGTGGCTACGGACCACAAGGTCGGGAGTTCGAGTCTCTCCAAGCCCGTTAGATACAATGGCATATACTACAGGAATTAGGAACCATAGCTCCCTAATTCCTTTGGTTTTTTGCTCAAAACTCCCTCAAGTCTCATTATAGTACAAGTGTATGCAAGGCTGGCTGAATAAATCTAAAAAACTTGTTGGATAAGGCTTTTAGACTTTTTTGACCTCAAAAAGTGCCGACCCTTGCACTGATCGGGGGTAAAATTCCGGTACTTTTTGCCTGAAAATTAGGTAACTGACTACCTCAAAA
>NZ_JAPZSO010000157.1:0-24735 GCF_027531715.1 Microcystis sp. LE19-8.1F
TGTTCTGAGATGGAGAGCTTTATTGTAAACTAATCTTACACAGCCCAAGGTGCGCCGCAATAGCGACTCTTGTTCTGCTGTGGGGTAAAATCGAAACGAATAGGCTTTCTCCATATCTCACATTCTAGCATATATCGTGTAAATGCGCTAGTATTTCATAGTAAAGCCGTCCTTTGAGAACGGGGTTTCAGAGCCAAAATTGGCGATGACACTTTAGAACCAGTGATTTTTTCTCCTAAACCCAAGTTTTTCTGCTGGCAATTCCTTATTATCTATGTCCTTGACTATGCCTCAGTCTGCCGAGTCCTCCACGGGTGAGGATTTACCCCTAGCTATCTCACCCAGTAACGAGCAGTTAGAGAGTATTAATAGCTATTTAAACCTGATTTTGGCATCTTTAGTCTCTCTAGCTAATTTAGACTCTGAGTCTATCACCCAAGCAGCCCAGGAATTAGCCTTAGATGCGGATACAAGCGATCGCCTAGTTGCCTACTACTGGCAACCCCAGTCAAACCTCTCCCTAGCGGACATCCGTTCTCTAGTTCTCCTCCTCTGTCATCTAGCCCAAAAAAAGCAAGAGTTAATCCGTCGCGCTGTAATTCTTTTGGAACAAGTGGGGACTCAAGGAGAAGAACCGGTCAAAACCACGCTTTTGGGCAATTATATCGATAATTTTCGCTTAAAATACCCAGAAATATCGGAAAATAATCTCAGCGATTCTAGCCTGACTTCCCTAGCCTGGAAATTATTAATCGATTTATTGTTCTACAGCAGCCCCCGCAGTCATCTCCTTCTCTGGCACACCCTTTTGGCAAGTAAAAAGTAAAAAGGCTATCAGTTATCAGTTATCAGTTATCAGTTATCAGTTATCAGTTATCAGATATAAGTTATCAGATGTAAGTTTTCAGATGTAAGTTTTCAGTTCACTGTTTACTGTTTACTGGACGGCTACGCCGTGCCTTTGGCAACACTGAAAAAAAAGCTTCCCAGTTCATAATTCATAATTCATAATTCATAATTTATAAGTACCTAAGCAAAATTAATTACACATATCTAACCACCTCTTGCCTCTTGCCTCTTGCCTTTTGCCTCTTGCCGCTTGCCGCTTGCCTCTTGCCTCTTGCCTCTTGCCTATCTTCACTAGGAAATTAATTTTGCACGACTACTTAATTTATAATTCCCACCGATAACTAAAAATGAGTAATCTAATTCGCAAATATACACCCCCCACCTGTACCCTAGAAATTTGGGGAAATAGTTCGCCCCTAGCGGTTTGGCTGGGTAAAAATGTCTTAAACGATGCCCACTTTCAATTGCGCTTTGATGATCCTAGATTGAGTGAGGAAAAACAGGTGACGATCAAAGGCGATCGCACACAATTACAACTCCTAGGGGAAATTGTCGCTAATTATGTGCAGAATTTACTCTCTAGTCCCGTTTCTACCCTCTCTTTCGTGGCTAGTGGTTCCCCCGAAAGTCATCTCCCCTCCTTGCCTTCTCTCCGTTGTCAGGGACTTCTCCAGCATCAATTATTTTTAGGTTCCCTGCTAACCGATCAGGATCAACAGGAGATCGAATTAACCACATCGCAATTATTCGATCTAGCCAATGCTTTAGGGGAATATAACCATGAAATCCCCCTAATACCCCCATTAATTCGCCAGAAAACTCGAAAAAATGTCCTGATCTGGACGGGATTAATCGCTTCGGCCCTAATAACTATCGGGGGAATAGCGATCGCATTTTATCAACAGCAAGAGGCGGTCAACAATGATTTAAGCACCGATCCCAATAGTGCCAAGATTCCCCAACCCTTGCCAACGCTGCCTTTACCCCCGACGGGAACGGCCGCCCCCAACCCGCAGTTACCGGCAAATTTGGGCAATAAAACCCCTTTACCGCCACCGCCGCCCGTGGCAACCGTTCCAGTCCCAGTGCGCCCCTCTAGCGTCCCCCTAGTGATTCCGCCGTCCACTTTACCGCCGCCACCAGTCACAGGTTCGCGTCCCGGCGGTACGGCGATCGTAATTGAACCGGATAATCAGAAAATCCCGATTACTGCCCCCCCCGTCACCGGTGATCAGGGTACAAATGCACTGGCAAATGTTCCCCCCACCACGATGAATCCGACTCCAGCACCGCCAAAATTGCCAGATTTACCGCCTATAAGCCCTATTAACCCCGAAAATGTCAATTTAAACCCTAAACCGCCCACAAGCACTGCTAAAGCCCCAGAGACGAATTTACTAGATACAATTCCCCAAGTGGCAGAAACCAGAGAATATTTTCAATCCCGTTGGCAACCGCCGGAAAGTCTCAAGCATACTCTAGAGTACCGTTTGGTCTTAAATCAGGATGGTTCCCTAAAACAGATTATTCCCCTGGGACAGGCGGCGAAAATCTATCTCGATCGCACTAATATGCCCCTGCTCAATCAACCTTTCGTTTCTCCCCTCGATATCCCCGGTAATCCCCAATTGCGTCTGGTGCTTGGTTCCGATGGTACGGTGCGGACTTTTATGGAACAGCAATAGGCTGTTCTGCATTTAAGTAGCTGGTTATAATTAAATTAAAAATTGATTTTAGGTTCGATCCCCCCTTAATCCCCCCTTAATAAGGGGGGCATCTGATAATTTTTAACGCCTACCTACTTAATTAGGGTCTGCTGAATAAATCTAAAAACCTTGTTGGATAAGACTTTTGGACTTTTTTCCCCTCAAAAAGTGCCAGCCATTGCGGGGATCGGGGGAAAATTCAGGTACTTTTTCCCTGAAAATTAGGTAGTTGACCACCTCAAAACTGGTAAAACCCCACACCCCACACCCCACACCCCACACCCTGCCACCACCGAAAAGCTTTTTCAGCAAACCCTAATTAACAATAATCTCGTCGGCGCTGTCGGGTTGGTTCATTTCCGTTAGGGTTTGCCAACCTGATTGCCAGAGATTCGCATCTTGCAACTGTTTAGCATTAATCCAGAAGCGGACAGTCGGATCGCAGGAAGCGACTAATTCGGCAAAAACCCATTGACCGCGATTTTGACGATTGACCACTTGAAAATGTCGCCAGCCCCATGTTTTTTGTTTTGCCGTCCATTTTGACCCCAAGAGATGGGGATATTTCTGTTTTTTGGGCATAAAAGTTAAGACACCTGAGTTCGGGATAGGCTAAAACCCTTATATTATCCTAGTCTGCCAACCCGATTCTTTTCCTGGAGCCAAGGAGAGGAAAAATTATCGGGGCGCTTAAGTGCGCCCCAGTTTTGGCTAATAACCGCGCCAAACACCAACCAAAACCCCTTGCACCTGTACTTGTTCAGTATTGGCTGTAATTGGTTGATATTTTTGATTGGAGGGTTGCAGAGTGATGATTTCTCCTTCTTGGTAGAAACGTTTTAAAGTAGTGCCGTGGCCTTCGACTCTGGCGGCGACGATTTCCCCATTGGACACCGCTTCATTACCCGTCAGAGAACGCATAATCACTAGATCCCCATCGGCAATATGATCCTCGATCATACTGTCTCCGGAAACGCGCAGGGCATAACAGTCTTGACTGCGTTGCAACAGGTTAGAAAGATCGAGTTTTTCTTCCTCATCGGTGAAGGGTTCCACTAAACCACCAGCAGCGATCACGCCTAGAACCGGTAAACCTTGCACTGGTTGTTTGAGAATCCGCAGGGTGCGTGCTTTTCCTTCTGTCCAATCAATATAGCCTTTGGCCCGTAAACGTTCTAAACGGCTTTGAATCGGTGCGGGAGAGCGTAAATTCATCGCTCGCATCATTTGCCGGATAGAAGGGGCGTGTTGTGTAGTGCGAATGTACTCAATTAGCCAGTCGTACAACTCCTGTTGCGCTTGAGTAAGGGATTCGAGGTTAGTCATGATCTATTTTCCTATCCTTGCGTGTAAGATAATTTGTACTTTAGTTCATTTGTGTTCAACCTAGTACATCTTAACTTCATCGGCCGACTAAATCAACTGGTTATTGAGACCGCTGGCAAAAATCAAAAATTGTCCTGGTCGGTTAGGAGATAGGAGACAGGAGACTCCGAGACTCCGAGACAGCTTTTATGTATTCTCCCTTCTCCCCACTTCATAATTAATAATTCATAATTCCTTCTCCCTTCTCATAGACAGTCTTAACGAGTAATTTAGATAGTCAACAGCTTATCTTCTGACCTAGCACTTTTTTAAAAAAAGTATTATTAATTTTTAAGTAGTCGGACATAAATTCTGTTGTCTATCTTAAGAAATGTAAATTGCCGCAATTCTTCCTGACTCCTGACTCCTGACTCCTGACTCCTGACTCCTGACTCCTTACCCCACCCACAGTTAACTTTACTTTTGTCCAACTACTTATATATCAATTCTCAACATTAATTAATCCCAGTATCGGTTGCTGGCAAACTCAGCAGCGTATTAAGAAAAAATAACGAATTGCTAGAAAGCCGAGAATCTGGATAATGATCGAGGTGGAGACAGAAAAATTGCTCTACTTAAGCCTGTCTGCCGTAAGCGTCCAATAGTAGATAGGGAGTCAAAAGCGACGCTCAAAGAAAATCCTTCGGTTGTCAGGGAAACGAGAGGATATTTAGTGCGAAATTGAGCCGTAAAAAAACTTAAAATCCCGACAAATATCGTAAAAACTAAGGGGAACACATGACCAAAAAAACCTATGCAACCATAGACGGTAACGAAGCCGTTGCGCGCGTTGCCTATCGTCTCAGTGAAGTAATCGCTATTTATCCTATCACTCCCTCCTCGCCTATGGGTGAATGGTCCGATAGTTGGGCAGCTGAACGCAGAGCTAATCTCTGGGGAACCATCCCTTCCGTAATCGAAATGCAGAGCGAAGGTGGGGCAGCGGGAACCCTGCACGGAGCGCTACAAACAGGCTCTTTAACTACTACTTTCACTTCCTCCCAGGGATTATTATTAATGCTCCCTAACTTCTACAAAATTGCGGGGGAATTAACCTCTTCAGTGGTCCATGTGGCAGCCCGTGCTTTAGCAGCCCAAGGGTTGTCAATTTTTGGGGATCATAGTGATGTCATGTCTGCCAGAAGTACGGGTTGGGCTATGTTAGCGGCTAATTCCGTTCAAGAAGCTCAAGATCTGGCGGCTATTGCCACAGCTACCACCCTAGAAACGCGGATTCCTTTTCTGCACTTTTTTGATGGTTTTCGTACCAGTCATGAGGTGCAAAAAGTCGAATTAATTAGCGATGAAACTCTCAAAGAACTGATCGATGAAGATCTAATTATTGCCCATCGTCAAAGGGCTTTAACTCCCGATCGACCAGTGTTACGAGGCACGGCACAAAATCCCGATGTTTATTTCCAGGCAAGGGAAAGCGTCAATCCTTTCTATTATGCTTGTCCCGATATCACTCAAAAAATTATGGATCGTTTTGCCCAATTAACAGGACGGCAATACCATCTCTATGAATACCACGGTGCGCCCGATGCCGAAAGAGTGATTATGTTAATGGGATCGGGAGCGGAAGCCGTCCATGAAACCGTGGATTATCTCAATCAAAATGGGGCGAAAGTTGGGGTTTTAAAAGTTCGTCTCTATCGTCCCTTTGCCGCCGAAAAATTACTGGCAGCTTTGCCAGCCACGGTGAAAAAAATAGCCGTTTTAGATCGCTGTAAAGAACCCGGTGCCGGGGGCGATCCGCTATATTTAGACGTGGTAAATGCCTTTATGGAAGAGTACGAAGGCAAGCTGCCGAAAATTGTGGGAGGACGCTACGGTTTATCTTCCAAAGAATTTACTCCGGCCATGGTTGCCGGTATATTTGATAACTTAAGTCTCGACAAACCGAAAAATCACTTCACTATTGGGATCGTTGATGATCTCACCTTTTCCAGTCTGGAATATGACCGCAGTTTTTCCACTGAACCGGACGAAGTAGTGCGGGCGGTTTTCTACGGTTTAGGTTCCGATGGTACGGTGGGAGCTAACAAAAATTCAATTAAAATTATCGGTGAAGATACTGATAATTATGCCCAGGGTTATTTCGTTTACGATTCCAAAAAATCTGGGTCTGTCACCGTTTCTCACCTACGCTTTGGCCCCCATCCGATTCGCTCTACCTATTTAATCACCGATGCTAACTTTATCGCCTGTCATCAGTGGGAATTTATCGAACAATTTGACCTGCTAGAAACCGCTAAATCGAACTCAATTTTTCTCCTGAATAGTCCCTATCCACCGGAGGAGGTGTTTAGTCACTTACCCCGCCATCTCCAGCAAACTATCATCGACAAAAATCTGCAAGTTTATACGATTAATGCCACTCAAGTGGCCAAAGAAGCGGGGATGGGCAGCCGGATTAATACCGTTATGCAGGTGTGTTTCTTTGCCCTAGCGGGAGTTTTGTCTCGGGAAGACGCGATCGCACAAATCAAAAAAGCCATCCGCAAGACCTACGGCAAGAAAGGCGAAGAAATCGTGCAGATGAACATCAAAGCTGTGGATTCTGCCCTAGAACACCTCTATCAAGTCCCAATTCCCGCCACTGTCACCCCTGAAGCTTTTGAATTAAGACCACCGATTCCCGACAACGCACCCACTTTCGTCCAAGAAGTCCTCGGCAAAATTATCGCCCGTCACGGGGATGAATTGCCCGTTAGCGCCCTTCCCAACGATGGGACCTATCCCACCGCCACTAGCCAATGGGAAAAACGCAATATTGCCCAAGAAATCCCCGTTTGGGATGCGGATGTCTGTGTTCAATGCGGTAAATGCGTTCTTGTTTGTCCCCACGCCGTTATTCGCTCGAAAGTCTATGATGAGGCCGAATTAGCCACGGCCCCGGAAACCTTTAAAGTCGCTAATGCCAAGGATCACGACTGGAAAGGGCTAAAATTCACCATCCAAGTGGCCGCCGAAGATTGTACCGGTTGCGGTCTCTGCGTTGATGTTTGCCCCGCTAAAAACAAATCGCAACCGCGTCTAAGAGCGATTAATATGGCTCCCCAATTGCCCCTGCGAGAACAGGAACGAGTTAACTGGGATTTCTTCCTTAATTTGCCTAATCCAGACCGATTAAGCTTAAATCTCAATAAAATTAACCATCAGCAAATGCAGGAACCTCTCTTTGAGTTTTCCGGCGCTTGTGCCGGTTGTGGTGAGACTCCCTACGTTAAATTAGTCAGTCAGCTATTTGGCGATCGCATGATAGTGGCTAATGCCACCGGTTGTTCATCTATCTACGGAGGTAATTTACCGACAACGCCCTGGGCAGTTAACGCCGAAGGTCGCGGGCCGGCCTGGTCGAATTCCCTCTTTGAAGATAATGCCGAATTTGGCTTAGGATTCCGAGTTTCCATCGATAAACAGGCAGAATTTGCCGCAGAACTCTTAGGAACCCTCGCTAGTGAAATCGGAGAAAGTCTAGCGGCAGATATTCTCAATTGTCACCAAGTGGATGAAGCGGAAATTTACGAACAACGGCATCGGGTAGAGGACCTAAAATCCCGTTTAGGGCAATTAACCCCGACCACGCAGGTGAAAATGTTGTTATCCGTGGCCGATTATCTGGTCAAGAAAAGCGTCTGGATTGTCGGGGGTGACGGTTGGGCCTACGACATCGGTTATGGTGGTTTAGATCACGTTTTAGCCAGTGGTCGCAATGTGAATATTTTGGTCATGGATACGGAAGTTTACTCGAATACGGGCGGCCAGGCCTCGAAAGCTACTCCTCGCGCCGCCGTAGCTAAATTTGCTTCTGGTGGCAAACCAGGACCGAAAAAAGACCTCGGTTTAATGGCCATGACCTACGGTAACGTCTATGTGGCCAGCGTGGCTATGGGGGCAAAAAACGAGCAAACTATCAAAGCTTTCCTAGAAGCGGAAGCTTACAACGGGCCATCGTTAATTATCGCCTATTCTCACTGTATTGCTCACGGGATCAACATGACCACCGCCATGAACCATCAAAAAGAAGTGGTGGAAAGTGGTCGCTGGTTAATGTACCGTTATCATCCCGATTTAGCTAAAGAAGGCAAAAATCCCCTACAATTGGACAGCCGTGCGCCTAAGCTTACCGTAGCGCAAACTCTCTACTCGGAGAATCGCTTTAAGATGTTGGCCACCAGTAAGCCGGAGGAAGCTAAACGTCTGCTCAAAGAAGCACAAGCAGATGTGGATACGCGCTGGCAAATGTATCAGTATTTAGCAGCAAAAGGTACAGGGAGCAACGAATAGTTATGAATCTACACACTACCTACATGGGTTTGCAATTGCGATCGCCGTTAGTCATCGGTGCGGCCGCACCCTTGAGCGAGGATATCGACAATATCAAGAGAATGGAAGACTTTGGGGCCGCTGCCGTGGTTTTACACTCCTTTTTCGAGGAGCAGATTAAACAGGAAAGACTGGCTCTACACCATCATTTTACCCACGGAGCCGAGAGTTTTGCGGAAGCTTTGACTTATTTTCCCGAACCGGAGGTTTTTCACGTTGGTTCCGACGAATATCTCAACCATATTCGCAAAGCCAAAGAAATGGTCGATATTCCCATTATTGCCAGTCTCAACGGTGAGACCTCTGGGGGATGGTTGGAGTATGCCATTCAAATTCAACAAGCGGGCGCTGATGCTTTGGAGTTGAATGTTTATTATGTTCCCAACGACCTGGAATTAACCGGAAATCACGTCGAACAAAACTATATTGATATCCTCAAAATTGTCAAATCGGAGGTATCGATTCCCGTCTCGATGAAGTTAAGTCCCTACTTTAGCAATACGGCCAATATGGCTAAACAATTAGCGGAAGCGGGGGCCGATGGGTTGGTATTATTTAACCGTTTCTATCAGCCAGATATCGACTTAGACACCTTAGATGTTCACCCCAATATTATCCTCAGTAATCCCCAAGCAATGCGTTTACCCCTGCGCTGGATTGCCATGCTTTATGGTCGTGTACCGACGGATTTTGCCGCTACCAGTGGCATTCATAACGCCATCGACGTGATCAAAATGATGATGGTGGGGGCAAAAGCTACTATGTTAGTTAGTGTTTTATTACGCCACGGTTTGGAGGAAATTACCAAGATCGAACAGGGTTTATTGCATTGGTTGGAAGAAAATGAATACGAATCGATCGAGCAGTTAATTGGCAGTATGAGTCAAATGAATTGCCCGGATCCCACTGCTTTTGAACGGGTACAGTATATGAAAGCTCTGCAAAGTTACGAACCTGTTTGGAAACGTTTTCAAACCACCAGCAAATAAAAGTGGGAAGCTTTTTTCAGTGATCAGTGATCAGTAATCAGTAATCAGTGAACTGAAAACTTAAGTAGGTAGGCGTTAAAAATTATCAGCCACCCCCCTTATCAAGGGGGGCAGGGGGGATCGGCACCCCCCTTATCAAGGGGGGATTAAGGGGGGATCGGCACCCCCCTTATCAAGGGGGACTAAGGGGGGATCGAACCTAAAATCGATTTTTAATTTAATTATAACCAGCTACTTAACTGAAAACTGAAAACTTACATCTGATCACTGATAACTGATAACTGATAACTGACAAAAAAATCCAGGAGGATATAACTATGAACGAGAATCAAAAGAAAAAAATCGGCATTCTGACCAGTGGTGGCGATTGCCCGGGGTTAAATGCGGTAATTCGTGCCGTGGTGAAATCATCAAAACTAAAGGGTTGGGATGTGTACGGCATTCCCTACGGGACCGACGGTTTTATGCAGATTGCCGAGGGAAAATATCACCCCCAAGATTTAATCCTGACTCAGCATGGCTATAACCTGCCAGGGGTCTTGAAAGGATTAGACGTTTTGCAGTTTCTTAGTGGTAGTGTCTTGGGTTCTTTGAGCAAAGGACATCCCGAAAACCCAGAAATTGCCACGAAAATCCTGCAAGGATACGAAATGCTGGGATTAGATGCCCTGATCGTCGTTGGGGGCGATGGGAGCATCGATATCATCTACGATCTCGCCCAGAAAGGCAACTGGAATATTATCGCGGTTCCCAAAACCATCGATAATGACGTTCCCTATACGGAATGGGCAGTCGGTTTTACCACTGCCGTCGATATCGTCACTCAAGCTTTGTATGATCTCACCTTTACCGCCGCTAGTCACGAAAGGGTGATGATCGTGCAGGTGATGGGTAGAGATGCCGGTCATTTAGCCCTTCATGCCGGGATTGCCGGGGGGGCCGATGCGATTTTTATTCCCGAATTAACCCCGGCTCTCACTCCCGAAATTATCGACGGTTGTTGTCGTCATTTGGCACAATTACGCGCTCAAGGTCGTAAATTCGCTCTCATTGTGATTTCTGAGGGTGTTAAAAACGAAGATAACCAAAAAGAGAAGTATATTGCCGATTATTTAGAAAAATTAATATTTGACAAAACTCGCTCTTTGTGCGTTACCGATCCCGTCTTCTGTTATCTCAATTCCATGGATGTGCGGGCCATGTCTTTGGGACACCTGCAAAGAAGTCGTCCTCCTTTGGCCATGGATCGACTGTTGGCGACGGCTTTCGGCATTAAGGCCGTAGAATTAATCGAACAGGGTAAACTCGATCGCGTGGTGATTTGGCGCGGGGGACAAGTGCGTAGTCTGCCCCTGAAACCGGTGATCAAAATTATCAAACAATGTCATCAAGAGCATCGCTGTGCCTATCCCGTCGATCCCCATGGTTTCATCGTCAAAACAGCCCGTTCTTTGGGAATTTACCTAGGAGAAAATACCACGACCACGACGGCAGTAGTTCCGGAAGCTGTGGAGGTGTTAGTTTAGTTATAATAAAGCGAGAAGGGTTGCTCATACCTTCTCGCTCTGTTCATTGGTTAAGATTGGGTATTTCTCAACCCTACAATTACGAGAGATACTGACAGCCATAAAATCAGGATCAGGCTTCGGACTACTTTAATGATCATCCCAGCTTTTTTTAATGACCCTAACTTTTACAATTCTGTCGGGTTATGCCAGGGGTTAAGAATAAACCCTTCTTAGCTTATTAGACAGGCTTCCTAAAATAGATCGTCATCAAGTAGAAGCGGGTTGAAACTGCGCTTCTACTCACCGATGAGAATCCCCGTCTTTTGCAAGCGGGGAGATGTCAACACACCTCTATCAGAGGATTTTTCCGAGGATTTTGTTTCTGACTACCAGCTAGACTTGACTACACCGGGTAAGAGACCTTGGTGGGCCCATTCGCGTAAAACGTTGCGGGATAAACCAAAATCGCGATAGTATCCTCTCGGTCTGCCCGTCGTTAAACAACGGTTGCGGTGACGACTGGGGGCGCTATTGCGGGGTAATTCCTGTAATTTTTGGTGAATTGCCAGTTTTTCTTCAAAATCTTCGGCGGTACGGAATTGTTCTTTTAGTTCCGCCCGTTTAGCTTCGTATTTTTGTCTGAGACGATCGCGTTTTTTCTCGCGTTCTACCATCGATTTTTTTGCCATGGGGTTTCTCGAAAAAGATTTAACCTGTAAAGACAGCATTTTCCATTATAACCTGAATCTCTCCCTGGCCGTCAGACGATAATTCTGACCGCTCCCTAACACCGGTGACAAAGGTGACATTTGTTGATATTAATTCTTAAAGTCCTAGTTGAAAATTTTCTATGTCTGAACCGCCTCAATTTCTCCAACAACGTCTTTTTTATCAAGGTCGCGTCTTTCAATTTCAAGTCTCGAAACTCCGTTTACCTAACGGTGTCGAGGGAGAATGGGAATGTGTCCGTCATCCGGGGGGTGCTTTAGCAGTTCCGATCACCAAGGAAGGTCAATTAGTTTTAGTACGTCAGTATCGGTTTAGTTTGCAAGCTCGAATTCTGGAATTTCCCGCCGGAACGATCGATGAAGGAGAAGACCCCGCTACGACGGTAAAACGAGAATTAGAGGAAGAAGCGGGCTATCGGGCCCACAATTGGCAATCTTTGGGTAAATTTGCCCTGGCACCGGGTTATTCCGATGAATACATCTATGCTTTTCTGGCGCGAGATCTGGAACAATTAAGCTTGCCCCCCGCTCAAGATGCCGATGAAGATCTAGAAGTGGTTTTTATGAGTTTTGAGGAAATGGAATCAGCGATCGCTCGGGGAGAATCGATCGATGCTAAAACTATTACTAGCTTCTATCTGGCCCGTTTAGCCCTTAATTAATCTTTTCAATCACCGCTTGTCCCAGTTGAATCAACTCAAAACCGATAAAAAGGCTTAAAATCACGGTGACAGCCTGATTAAGCAGGGGTATATTGCCTTTGCCTAGAGCAGAAGCGACGAATTTGACCACAACTAAAACGAGAGCGCTAACAACGGCGATTTTGACGGCGATCATAGATTAATTTTTCCTCACGGTTAACCGAAGTATACTATTTCTAGACTTTTTCTTGCTCGTTTCATCTTCGGCTTGATACAAAATGTAGCATTTTGGTGGAGAGCGCTCCTGTCATTGCCAAAAATGCACAGGTTTTTGTTAAGAATTGTAAAATGTAGTTAGATTTATTTACTCAGAAGGGGATTTATGTCTAACCGAGAATCGATCTTTCCGTTCCCTCAAAAACCAGCATATTCCTCCCTATTCAAGTCGATTTTAGCGATAATATCAGTTATTTTAATTATGTTAGCAGTGATCGGCGGGCTAATGATGGTCAGTTTATCATTATGTTGGCCAGAACACAATATTTATCGATTAATCCTTGGCTTAGTAGAAGATTTTTTTAACCCCTTTGCTTGGATTAAAGTTCCCACAGTTACTAATAGCTATCAATTATTATTACCCACAGTTATCCTGCTAATTTTTACGCAGTTAATCATTTTCTTGTCTCCGCGTCCGCAAGTTTGGTCAAGATTAGTCATTATTTCTATCACCCTAGCTATCACCCTGCGCTATCTACTCTGGAGAATTCTGGAAACCTTAAATCTCTCCACCCCTCTCAATGGCTTTTTTAGTTTACTCCTTTTAGGCCTTGAGATGATAGTTTTAAGTAGTAGCATGATTCAGTTAGTCTTAGTCTTAACCACGAAAGATAGACGCAAAGAAGCTGATTTTTATAGCCAAGCGGTGAGCAATAAACAGTATTTGCCCACGGTAGATATCCTGATTCCTACCTATAATGAGCCAGCCTTCATCTTAAAAAGAACTATTATCGGTTGTCAAGCCCTTAATTATCCTCATAAAAATATTTATATTCTCGATGATACCCAGAGGTCAGAAATTTATGAATTGGCAGAAAAATTAAATTGTCATTATCTGACTCGTCAGGATAGAAAAAACGCTAAAGCAGGTAATTTAAACCATGCTCTCAGACAAACCCAAGGGGAATTGGTGGTAGTTTTTGACGCAGATTTTATCCCTTGTCGGAACTTTCTAGAAAGAACTGTTGGCTGGTTTCAAAACCCTAAAATTGCCTTAGTGCAAACTCCCCAAAGCTTTTATAACGCCGATCCTATCGCCCATAACTTAGGCTTAGAAAATCTCGTTACTCCCGACGAAGAATTATTTTATCGTCATATCCAACCAGCTAAAGATGGGGTAGGTAGTCCTGTCTGTGCTGGCACTTCTTTTATTGTCAGAAGAAAAGCATTAGAGGAAGTGGACTACTTTAATATAGAATCTATTAGTGAAGACTATTTCACTGGGATTGCTATCTCAGCGAAAGGTTATGAAGTTATTTACTTAAATGAAAAACTCAGCGCTGGTTTATCTGCCGAAAGTTTATCAGCTTATTTACGGCAAAGATTGCGCTGGGCAAGGGGAACTTTACAGGCCTTTTTTATCAAAGCTAATCCCCTGAAAATTGCGGGACTAACCATACCCCAAAGATTGGCACACTTAGAAGGACTTTTATCTTGGTTTTCTCCCTTAGCTCGTTTATTTTCTCTGCTTATTCCTCTCCTTTATACCTTTGGTTATATCGTACCTTTGAACATTACCATCGATGAGACAATCTATATCTTTTTACCCTACATGATGATTCAGTTAGCCACTTATCACTGGTTAAATTCTCGCTCGCGCTCTATTATTTTTTCTGAGGTACTATCGATGATTATTTGTGTACCTACAGCCCTAACAGTTCTCCATGTTCTTTGGAAACCCTTTGACAAAGGATTTCAGGTGACACCCAAGGGAATTGCTCGCCAAAATTATCAATATAATTGGCGTTTATCCTACCCATTGCTCTTTTTTCTCACCATTACCTTAATTAGTATTTTCTTTAATTTAAATCATCACAATTATCAAGCAAGTCCCCTAAATTTTGGCTTGATTTTGGCTATATATAACGTGGTGATTATCATGACTGCTTTAGTGGCTTTATTGGAAGCTCCCCTCACCCTAGAAACTCAATACCAAGCACTGGAATCTCCCGTTAACTTGATCACAGAATCGGATATAATTATAGAGGGCAATCTGAAAAAACTTTCAGAAATAGGAGCAGAAATTAACCTGAGGGAACCCATCTACTCAGAAAAATTGCTCCTAGATATTTTAGGCGAAGATTTGCGCTTATCGGCTCATCTAGTCAATCTAGAAAAACGAGGAAAAATCTGGCAAGCAACCCTTAAATTCCAGCCACTTACCCTATCAGAGCAGAGAAAACTAATTACTTTTCTATTCTGTCGTCCCCAGCGCTGGCCCCTGAAAAATACGGCGGGAGAATTACAATCACTTTGGTTGTTAATTATCAGCTTTTGTCGGGGAATAGGCTTAATTCGGCGAGCATTTTTGAATCGAAAAACCTTTAGTTAAGTCAAAAGTCGAAAATACTTAGCGAACAACTACCGGCTGTTTACAGCGTTTCTCAGATAGATGAGGTTCGTTCTTGCCGCTGAAATAGTTAATTAGCAAAGATTATCCTGTACTTCACCTTGACGAGAAAGGCTAGATCACAGTTGTCACTTGACTAAAACTTGACAGTATTATAGTAAGAGTAATCATTCTTAGATAAACAGGCTTATGAAAAATCGTTTAGGCCTTCACCTGATGGCTAATAAGGAAAAAGGGTTTGCCTTGCCTCTTGCCGTGTTAATTGGACTCATCCTGATGGGAACAGGAATGACTATGATGATGCGCGCCCAAGCAGACCAATCGAAAGTAATTGCCCAAAACGCCAGGGCTGATGGTTTAAGAAGTTCCGAAATTGGGGTGGCGCGTGTACGGGATTTACTCAATAGCGTTCGAGTTATGGCGACGGTTAATAGTGAGTGTACTTCCGGCGACTGTTGGCAGACCGTCCAAGTACCTTCTACCGGTACCCCTTTACGAGAAGATTTAACAAGATTAAACATTACCACCGCCTGTGGTAATTCCAGTCGTGACAACGAAATTGCCAACAAAATCCTCGCACCCAAAGAACAACGATCAGCAAGTCCAGGATTAAGAGATTTAGCTAGTGGTCAGTGGTTTCAGTTGAATGATAATCGTTATTATCGCGTGGTTGGATACAACTTTAACAAATCTGAAGCCATTAATATTGTGGGTTTGGGAGTTCTCACCCTGGAAGGACGTTCTCGCAAAAGTGCCGAAACAGACCTAACTAAGATTGATATCAATAGAGATAGTGGCGATAATGCCGCCTCCCGTAACCGTGTGGTGGTAAGTATCCCGATTCTTCCTTCTCTTCCCCTCGCATTCGATCGCACCACGGCCCCGGCTTTGTGGATAAGTGAGGGAGCCCCGGAAGATGGTGCTAAATTTGAAGGGGATGTGGTGATAGGAGACCCCAACACGGAGAAAGATATAGAATGTTCTATTAGCAGGGACAAAATTCAACAGCCCACACCTGCACCCAATACCCCCTACAAAGCGCAATTTTTCCGTGACACTTTTCCCCCACGGGAGACGCTCAAGGAAACTGACTTTCCCGAAGGGCAGCGAAACCTAGAACTTACCAGTCCTGAAACTTTTCCCAGACTGGGAGACACCGAATCTCCCAGAGGAGCGTACGAGTATATCGTTTATGATATCAACTTGAGTGGTAGCGATCAGATTACCATTACGCCGGGAAAACGGGTAGTTTTCCATGTTATGGGTAATATTAACGGTGCCATCAAACACGACTGCAGCAGCGTTAGCCCACCCACGGTTTGTAAACCGGGCAATCTACAAATTTATGCCTATGGAGAAGCTGGCAATCTTATTGGAGGTACCCCCGATCCGGAAATTTGTCTGAGAGGCAGCGAAAGACTAGAAGCGTTTATCTTTGCTCCTAACTATTCCCTCGGTAAAACCGGTACCGGTGCTTTCGTCGGTGCTGCCTGGGGTAAAAATTGGGGCAAAAATTCAGGCTGTGCCTCACCTAACAATACTGTGGCTGTGACCCAAGGGGTAGAATGGACTGAATTAATCAGAAACCTGCAGCCCAATCCCTCAAAAAATTTGCCCCGACTTGATGGGATTGCCAATTGGTGTGAGGAACCCATCGATACCGCTCCTGGTGCCTCTGAGTGTAATTGATTTCGCGACTGCTTCACCCTCTCCCAGTCCCTAAAAAACTTGAATAGAGAAAGGGTGGATTCAGTCCATCCTTTTTTTTACTTATCGGGTTGATGAGAGGGGTTTGGGATTTCGGTTCAGGACAGGTTTTATTGGTGAAATCACAGCGATAAATTGCCGGTTTTTGCCAACTGAGGGGAATTTCTAGCAAATCCCTCGAACCGGTCATCGCTTGTCCCAGAAAGAGAGCCAGAGCAATACAATTGAGAATTGTATGGGCGATGCGCCAACGATGGGAACGGTCTTTATAGATATCTTCGACAATGGCCAGAGAGAAAATCATCAGTAATGATGCGGCCATGCCGATATAGTAGTGGGACCAGTACCATTGGGCCGAGAGTCGCCAGACCCCATCCTGAGAACCGATAATAATTAAACCGATGCCGGTCAAGGTGGCAAAAATTCCGCGCCAGAGGCCTTGTCTAGCGCGGTAGAGACAGACCAAAGAGGCAATGGTGACAAAAAACATCAAAATCACAAAAATGACCTGAAAGGAGTCTAATTTTCCCTCTTTTTGTTTATCGACAAAACCATTAAAACCGTAAACCACCGAGTAAGCTAGTGCTAAAAGGTTAACCCCTACCACTGTACCCGTTAACCAGCGGCCTAAGCGTAGATGTTCCGGCCCGACCACTGGGGGAATTTTACTTTTATTTGCCGCGTTGGTTTCTAGGCGACGTTGACGGGTTTGCCAAGCAAAGTTAACTACGAGGCCAATAATGGGGAAAACGACCACTATCCCTAGGACAGGATGAATGAGAGCCAGAAAATCGACGAATTGCATATAAATATCCCGAAAATCGTCAGCAGAAAATCGTCAACAGTTGACAAGCTATAGCCTTGTTTTTTTTAGCTTATCGCAGATATCAGGAGGCAATAGGCAATAGGCAATAGGCAAAAGGCAGCTTTATTCTCCCCACACCCCACACCCTACACCCTACACCCTACACCCTACACCCTACACCCCACACCCCACACCCCACACCCCACACCCCCACTTCGGCCTAGGAACCTCTTTGATAATCGGCTAATCTAAAAGCAGCAATCCCTAGATTCAATCCTGACTATGAAACTACAAGAACTTTTAACAACTATCCCTCTGGTTTCCCCGATTTCTTCTCCTATCGCTTCTATTACCGAGATTACAGGAATTTCCACCAATTCCCATGCTTGTCAACCGGGAGATTTATTTATCGGTTTACCCGGTACTCGCGTCGATGGGGGCGAATTTTGGCGTTCTGCTTTGGAAAGCGGGGCCGTAGCGGCGCTTATCTCCCCAGCAGCCGCCGCTAAATTTCCCCCCCCGGAGGATGCTTGCGTAATGGTTGTGGAAGATTTAGTTACTGCCGCTAGTGCGATCGCTGCTAAATTCTATCATTATCCGGCCCTTACCCTAAAATTAATCGGTGTGACGGGAACCAACGGCAAAACCACCACCACCCATTTAATTGAATATTTTCTCAGCCAAGCGGGGATTGCCACCGCGTTATTCGGGACTCTTTACACCCGTTGGCAAGGATTCCAAGAAACCGCTAATCATACCACCCCTTTCGCTAACGAGTTACAAGCCAGTTTAGCCAAAGCGGTGAACGCCGGCAATGAAATCGCCGTCATGGAAGTTAGTTCCCATGCACTAGCCCAGGGACGGGTACAGGGTTGTACTTTTCCCGTGACGGTGTTTACCAATCTCACCAGAGACCATCTCGATTATCACCTCGATATGGAAGATTATTTTGCCGCTAAAGCTAAATTATTTAGTCCCGATTATCTGCAAGGTAAGGCGATTATTAACCTTGATGATGAATATGGTCAACGTTTAGCGGCCTCCCTCTCTCCCCAACAGGTTTTAACCTATAGTGTGTCCGATCCTAGTGCCGATTTTTATACTAAGGATTTACACTATCAACCCACGGGAGTGGAAGGGGTGATGGTGACTCCCCAAGGGGAAATAGCCTTTGCTTCTCCTCTAGTGGGTCAATATAATCTAGCTAACCTCTTGGCGGCGGTGGCGGCAGTGTTAGAATGTGGTGTAGATTTAGAGACAGTAATCGCCCAAATTCCCCAGTTTTCAGGAGTACCGGGGCGGATGGAACGGGTTAGCACCGCTCCCGACCAAGATATCAGCGTCATTGTCGATTATGCCCATACTCCCGACAGTTTAGAGAATGTTTTAAAAGCTTCCCGGCCCTTTATTTCCGGTCGGATGATTTGTGTTTTTGGTTGTGGCGGTGATCGAGATCGGACAAAACGGCCGTTAATGGGGAAAATAGCGGCAGAATTAGCAGATTTAGCCATAGTTACCTCCGATAATCCCCGCACAGAAGCTCCCGAACGAATCCTTGAGGATATTATCGCTGGCATTCCCCCAGAAATTACCGTACAGGTAATTAGCGATCGCGCTTTGGCCATTGACACGGCCATTCAAGCAGCGCAACCGGGAGACGGAGTAATTATTGCGGGTAAAGGTCACGAAGACTATCAAATTTTGGGGACGGAAAAAATCCATTTCGATGACCGCGAACAGGCCCGGGCCGCTTTGATGAAAGTGAGAAAGTGATTAGGGGATAGGAGACAGTTATCAGCTTCTGAAGGCAAGAGGCAACAGGCACTCGTGCAAAAGACAGAATCTGACAATTCTCCTACCTAAAAAGAAGGTTAGAAACTAAGCACATCAAAGCTTTTAGCTTAACCAATTAGGTCTTAGATTCGGTCGAGTGACCAGTAACCAGTAATCAGAGACCAAAGAACAGGCAATAGGCGAATTTTTACTTTAGTCTCGGGTGCATCTCAATTGTGGAGAAATATATATATTAGAGTTCTTGCATAATTAATTTTTGAGAGGGCAAAAATGAGAAAAATAGACATAAAATTGCCTAAAATCTGTGAATAGACCATTTAATTGATTAATGCTCATTCTTAATTCTCCTGACTACTGACTACTGACTACTGACTCCTCACCTAACCGAAGATTTTTGATTTTTGCCAGAGGTCTATTACATTTTGGACGCAGTCCGTGCGCTCCTACCATTGGCGCATTAATATTATTGTAGGGGCAAATTGCACTCGCCCTCTTTTAACAACTTCTGCTGCTCACCTATAGGTGAGAGAAAGTCACAACCATGAGATGCCTCCTTTTAGTCTCTCTTTGTTTAGTTTTTCCTTTCAAGCCACTCCCTGTTAATTTTCGGCAATTTTAGGGAATCATAGACTAGATAAAGACTGGTAGAACTAGCGATCGCATATTGACATCGTTTGAGATCACAGTTTTTCCCTGTGTTGAGATTGAGGAATCAAGATTGGCAATTCTCCCATTACCAGTCTTCCGATTCTAAAAGTTATGGCACGATGCTTTGAGGTTAAAACACCTCCCAAAACCAAAAAGGGAGATAGAGCAAAAATTTGCCGATAGCGAAGGGCTAAATGCTTGCCGCTATAGGAATGAAAACCCCCCATAAGGTCAATTGGTGACTCTCAATGATCTACTGCGTTAATCCCTCCTGTTCTCAACCGAAAAACGCTCCTACAGCGTTAATCTGCGAGAATTGCGGTTCAAAACTTCTTCTGCACGAGCGCTATCGAATCCTGGGCATTTTAGGGAAAGGAGGGTTTGGGGCAACTTTTGCTGCATCGGATCTGTCCCTACCGGGTAACCCAATATGTGTGGTCAAACAACTGCGACCTTCCACTAACGATCCTAAGGTTTTTACCATGGCCAAAAAACTGTTCGAGCGAGAAGCGGAAACCTTGGCTAAAGTCGGGATTCATCCACAGGTTACCCGATTATTAAACTATTTTGAAGATAATCAACAGTTTTATCTAGTTCAAGAATACGTTGACGGTGATAACCTTTACGAAGAGGTAAAAAAACGCGGTCCCTTTAGCGAAGCGGGAGTCAAACAGTTTTTAAGCGAACTTTTGCCGATTTTGAAATATATCCACGAACAAAAGGTAATTCATCGGGATATCAAACCCGCTAACCTAATTCGTCGGCAAACGGACCGAAAATTGGTTCTAATTGACTTTGGGGCGGTTACAAATCAAGTTAACACTATGATTGCTCACACCAACTCTCAAACCGCTTTCACTAATTTTGCCTTGGGGACCGAAGGTTTTGCCCCTCCTGAACAGATGGCCATGCGTCCCGTCTATGCTAGTGATATCTATGCGGTGGGAGTTACCTGTCTCTATCTACTCACGGGCAGCTCTCCTAAAGATATGGAAGTTGATGTCAATACAGGTGAATTACTCTGGGAAAAATTCATCAAGGTGAGTCCCCAGTTTGCTAAAGTCCTGAAAACAATGCTGGAATTCTCTGTCCGTCATCGCTACAAATCCGCCCAAGAGGTAATGAATGCTTTAGACATGATTGCTTATGCCGATAGTCTAGCCCAAAGTTTAATCGCAGCTCCAGTGGTTACTTCCCCGAAACGACCACAAGATTCAGGTCTGATAGCCAATCCCTCCGTTGCTGCCCCTCTAGGTTCCAAATTGCCCGCCAAAAATCCAGTTGTCTCTTCAGATAATATGCTGGGAGGTAGGAGTAAAGCCCGCGGCACCATACATATAACCTTACTGAAGAAAAAACCCCCCTTAGATGAAAAAGCGATTCTCGATGCTTACAATAACGGCCAGCGCAATTTTGCCCAAGAGGAATTAGCGAATCTCAATCTGGCTAAAGCAAAACTTTTGGGGGTAAATTTCTATCAATGCAAATTAACAGGAACTAATTTACAAAGGGCAGATCTGTCTAATGCGGATCTTGGCCGGGCTGATCTCAGTCAAGCTATTCTCAAAAATACCAATTTAGATAATGCCTATCTCGCTTATGCAGACCTCCAAGGTGCCGATTTACGCGGGGCTAATCTCACCGGAGCCCATCTTCGCTACGCTCATCTCAAAGGTGCTAATCTTTGCGGGGCTAATCTCTCTGATGCCCAAGTAACTCAAGAACAAATCGCCCTAGCAAAAACCAATTGGTTAACAGTTATGCCCAGTGGCAAACGCGGTTTCTGGTATTCTTTTTTCAGTGATCAGTAAACAGTAATCAGTCATCAGTGGCCAGTAAACAATAATCAGCAATCAGTCAAAAGACAGTAGGAAACTTCGATTTAATACTGTCACTTAAAACTCAAATCTGATCACTGACAACTTACCCACTGATAACTGATAACTGATGACTGATTTAACCGCGGCTTTCCTTAAAGGTTTTGTAGGCGGTTTCGGAGTCGAAAATATGGCAATAATCAACGATTCGCTGCATTAATGCCCAAGAAAACTTGGTTTCTTTTAGGTGACTACCCCAATTTTCTTTGAGACTAGCGTGAACTTTGCGGAGGTTATAGGAAGGAATCGCCGTCGAGATGTGATGGGGGATATGGACATTAATATCGTGACAGAGAATTTCTACCCAACGGGGATAGCTACAGTGAACTGTCCCTTCTAGTTGCGCTAAAGCTTGATTCCACTCTTCGGGATAGTAAAATTGAATATCAGGATCCGTGTGATGGACAAGGGTAAAGGTACTCATCCAAAAATGATAGACAAACCAAGGTACCACCCAAAATTTAACCAATCCCCAGACACCAGTGTAGAAAATTAGGGTTGGGAAAAAAATAGCGGCAAAAACCAGAACTACAATCATCGAAAAGCGGGCTTTTTCCCGTTCGTTCTCTTTGAATTGTTCGATGTTGAAGTGTAGAATAGCCCAGTGGGCGATCGAACCAAGCCACCAGAAACGTCCGCGGATGCCACGATAAAAGAGACGCACTAAGGGATTGGCCGAGTTAAAAGCTTCTAATTCCCACGGATCCCAAGCATTATCTATAGTTACCATGTTAGTTTTAGCATGATGGCGATCGTGCAGGAAACGCCAGCAGTGGAAGGGATAGATAAGCGGTAAGAGGAAAATATGACCGACAAGATCATTAACCCAGCGTCGATTAGAAAAAGACCGATGACCGCAATCATGGGCGATCACAAAAAATCCCGTTAAGGCTGTACCCGTGAAAATCCAAGCTAAAGGCAGTAAATACCAGGGAGAATAAACTAGCATCGCATAACCGGCAATGACCGCCAAAATATTCGCAATCACTCCCAACCAAGCTTTAACCTGGTCTTTCTGGAAATATTCTTTGGGAATGCTTTTAATAATATCTTTCAGTTTAAAGTCTGGCTCGATCGAGGTGATCAACTCCCCATGCAATTTATCCGTCGTTGCCGTCATGAAATCTCCAATTACACTTAGGTTAACCCTTGACAAGAAATCAGCTAGGAGGTTTGGCTAAATTCTGCTCCCTACCACAAGCCAATTTTTTTGTCAATATATTTTTAACTTTAATTAATAAACTTCCGCGAAGCTTAATAATCCTTTACTTTATATACCATAAGAGGAGATTTTCTGTTTTGGCAAAATTTGCCCCTTGCCTCTTGCCTCTTGCCTCTTGCCTCTTGCCTTCAGAAGCTGATAACTGATAATAGGCATTTTTCAACGACTAGCCGTGCTTTCTAGGGATTTAATCTCCTCCTGTACCTTACGGTGTTCGCGATTTAACTGTTTTTTGACCGATTCGGGGAGTTGTTCCTGTTTTTTCAGGGCATTATTAAAGTAATCTAATGCCAGTTTCAAAGAGCCAGTATTTTTATCCGTATTGCCTTGAATTCTCAGGATTTGACCCTTCAGATACATTAATTCTGGATTATCGGGGGTTGCTTTCAGAGCGTTATCGATAAACCGCAAAGCCTGATCGTACTGCTTTAAATCCCGGTAAGCTAGAGCGATACCTCGATCGACCAAGTAATCGGGACTTCCGTAGGTTTCTAGCCTTTCAATTGCCTCTTGGGGACTAGAAAAGGGCAGATTAACCGCTAAAATCAAATCCATATAACCCTTTAACAGGTTCAATTCCGGATCCGTAGGATTAACCTTTTCCGCAGTTTCCAAATACTGAAACACCTCTTGTAATCTGGGGATAGCTGATACTGCCCCTTCGGTTTGAAAAACGTAGGTTCCCTCTAAAAAACTGCCCACCGCTAGATACAAATTTCCCCTTAAAGGGTCGCTGCCCTGTATTTGTTTGGCCGCTTCCTTAGTTTTCTCGGAGTAGGTTTTTAGGGTGTTCCAATCCTGGTCGGTAAAAGCAAGAGAGGCCCGCATAGCATGGGACAAAGGTTCTTGGGGTTCCTTTTCTGTGGCCTCAACAATTAATTTTTTTGCCTCTAGATAGTTACCTTGTTTAAAAATAGCGTTAAAAGCGGCCTCGGTCTTATCACCAATCGGTCGGGGATTGGTTTTGCGGAAAGGATCTCCGGCTAAACCGGGACCAATCCAGTTAACCACTACCATAACAGCCAGCGAAGCACCGATCGCCATTTTTTTCGTTAAACCTAACCTCAGCACCATGGTCAAAAGTCTCCTTGAGCGAATGAAAAAATCTGTCACAATAGAAACGAGTTTCTAGACTTAATTTCCAGTTATTTTCTTGTCAATGCTTTATCTCAAAGATGTGGTTTATCATCCTCCCGCTGCCCTCAATCCCATTTTACAGGGGATTAATCTCGAATTAGCCCCCCAAGAATTAGGTCTAATTGTCGGCCCCAGTGGTTCTGGAAAAACGACTCTTTTGGAAATTTTAGCAGGCTTTGCCGATAAAACAGGAGGGACGATTCACTGGCGCGACCAAGAATTAACGGTGCTGCACCTGCAACAATTAGGAGGAATCGTTTTTCAGTTTCCCGAACGTCATTTTTGCGGTAAAACCATCCTTGAGGAGTTGCGTCTCGGTCATCCGGAGATTAAAAGCGATCGCCTAACAGCGGCCTTAAAGGAGGTAGGATTAGAAAATATTCCTCTGGATACTTCTCCCCATAATCTTAGTGGGGGTCAACAGCGTCGTTTATCCCTCGCTGTCCAGTTAATCCGGCAGCCTAATCTGTTACTTCTCGATGAACCTACGGCCGGTTTAGATTGGTCTATGCGTCGTCAATTGGCCAAACTTCTCGCTAGTCTCAAACAACACTGGACTTTATTAGTAGTTAGTCACGATGCCGGGGAATTACTCCCCATTGCTGACCGTCACTGGAAAATTGAACAAGGACATTTGAGGGAAATAAAAAGTGAAAAAACAGATATAGCGGTAAGCGCTTGAGTGAGATACAGACCAAGCTTTGCCTAGCATGGTTTATAGCTTGTGACACTGTACCTAATACGACTGCACACCGCTATAAGCTAGTGAGGTACACATATTTTTCTTCCCTTTTGACTTTT